>QMPO01000155.1 GCA_003648625.1 Bacteroidota bacterium | reverse complement strand
GTTTCGGTAGGTAAAAATTTATCTACCGGAGGCAGTTCTAGAGGCAGTTCATTTTCATCCAACATATAGGGCATCCCGTCTTTGTAATATACCGGGAATGGCTCACCCCAGTACCTCTGACGGCTGAAAATGGCATCGCGCAGACGATAATTGATCTTCCCGTAACCAATACCCATTTCTTCCAGTCTGTTAATAGTTGCCCTAATGGCTTCGGTAACCGACATGCCATCGATAAAACCAGAATTGATCATAACACCTTCCTTAGCATCATAAGAATCATCCCATCCTGCCGGATCGGTTGGTTCTTCTCCTTCTTTAACAACCACTTGTGTAATAGGTAAGTCGAAGTGCTTCGCAAAAGCAAAATCCCGGCTATCGTGGCCGGGCACTGCCATTATTGCCCCTGTTCCATATCCGGCCAGTACATAATCGGCTATCCAGATCGGAATTTTTTCTCCGTTTAACGGATTAATTCCATATGCTCCGGTAAACTCACCGGTGATGGTTTTTACTTCTGTCATCCGGTCGCGCTCCGACCTGTTTTTAGCATAAGTAATATATTCCTGAACTTTTTCTTTTCTGTCAGCAGTAACAATCTGTTCAACCAATTCATGTTCGGGAGCAAGCACCATAAATGTAGCGCCAAACAGGGTATCGGGACGCGTTGTAAAAACTTCTATCAGGTCATCATGTCCTTTTATTGCAAAGTTTACCGAAGCTCCTTCACTCCGCCCGATCCAGTTACGCTGGATTTCTTTGACGTTTTCACTCCAGTCAACAGTGTCCAGTCCATCGAGCAGTCGCTGGGCGTATGCTGTGATACGTAACGACCATTGTTTCATCAGTTTTTTTTCCACCGGATGCCCGCCACGCTCGGAAAAACCGTCTTTCACTTCATCGTTAGCCAGAACCGTTCCCAAAGCAGGGCACCAGTTAACCACTGTTTCCGACAGATAAGCCAGCCGATAATGCATCAGCATTTCCTGCTGTTGCCTTTCGGTCATATTTTTCCATTCTTCGGCTGTGAAAAGTTCTTCCAGATCGCTGGCGGCTTCAATACCGCTATTTCCATGAGCCTCAAAATGGCTGATCAAGGTTGCCATAGGTTCGGCTTTACCGATTTCTTTGTTGTACCACGATTTGAATAACTGAATGAAGGTCCATTGTGTCCATTTGTAATATTTAGGATCACATGTTCTGACTTCGCGGTCCCAATCATACGAGAAACCTATTTTATCCAGTTGTTCGCGGTATCTTTTAATATTTTTATTGGTAGTTTCTTCGGGATGTGTTCCGGTTTGTATGGCATATTGCTCGGCAGGCAGACCATAGGCATCGTAGCCCATCGGGTGCAGCACATTAAATCCCTCATGGCGCTTGTACCTGGCATAAATATCTGATGCGATATATCCGAGCGGATGACCCACGTGCAAGCCAGCTCCCGATGGATACGGAAACATATCCAAAACGTAGAATTTCGGTTTGTCGGATTTGTTTTCCGCCTTAAAGGTTTTCTTCTCTTTCCAGAATTTCTGCCATTTGCTTTCTATCTTCCTGAAATCGTATCCCATTTAGTTCCTTGTTTTATCTTAAAAAATTGCTGCGAAATTAATAAAAGAGGGCGAGTTATCGGCAGAACATTTGCATCATCAGCCTGCAAAGCTGTTTGTTTATGAAAAAGAAAGCAACATTTCACTAATTTTGCCCTCACTATGCCATCGAAAGAAGATACATATTACAAAAAACGCATTAGCAGTTCGATCATTACTTCCGTTATAAGTATTACACTGGTTTTATTTACGTTAGGAGTACTCGGACTGATTGTGATGCAGGCGAATTCTCTGTCGAACTATATTAAAGAGAATATCGGTTTCGAAATCATTATGAAACAGGGAGTAAAAGAAGCGGATATCCTCTATTTTCAAAAAACGCTCGACCTGAAGCCTTTTGTGAAAACCACCGAATATATTACCAAAGAAGAAGCATCGGAACGATTGACGGAGATGCTCGGAGAAGAGTTCACTGATTTTCTGGGGGAAGAAGACAATCCCCTGTTACCATCCATTGACGTACGGTTTCATGCGCAATGGGCCAACAACGACAGCCTTTCCGTGATTGAAGAATCTATCCTGGAGAACGAACTCGTGAAAGAAGTGTACTATCAAAAATCGCTGGTGCATATGATCAACAAAAACGTACGGAAAATAAGCATCATATTACTAGGTTTCAGCCTGTTGTTGTTACTTATTGCCCTTGCTCTTATAAACAATACGATCCGGTTATCGGTTTATTCCAAACGATTTATTATCCGTAGTATGCAATTGATTGGCGCTACACAGCAGTTTATCAGAAGGCCGTTTATTATAAAAGGTGTTTTACAGGGAATGCTGAGTGCAGTCATTGCTATGATGCTGATATCGGTAATTGTTGCCGGACTTAAAAAAAATATTCCTGAACTAGCCGTGCTGATAAGTACAGAAATGATCATTTACCTGTTTGCCTTTATTTTGTTGCTGGGTATTTTATTTGCCGGCATCTCCACCTATTTTGCCGTAAGTAAATATTTACGCATGCGCAACGACCAGCTTTACGGATAAATAACACCGTTAATTTTCAGGGCTACTGCAATAAATTGACAGTAAACACGATAAAATAGTATAAATCCCTTACTTTTGAAAAAATTTTAGCAAATGGCCAATCAAGTAAAAAAAGGAGCGGAAGAAAAGAAGCAGTTTGCTTTCAGTAAGAAAAATTACATCCTGCTGATAACGGGGCTGGTGTTGATCGCCATTGGTTTTTTGCTGATGATCGGCGGAAAATCGGAAGATCCACAGGTTTTTAATTACGCTATTTTTAACTTTCAAAGGATAACGATGGCACCTATTATCATTCTTGCCGGATTTGTTGTTGAAATTTATGCCATTATGTGGCGACCGAAATCATCCTGATAAATTTTCTTATTATTTGAATTGATATGAGCTGGTTAGAAGCTTTCATTCTGGGTTTGGTACAGGGCCTGACCGAGTTCCTGCCCGTTAGCAGCAGCGGACACCTTGAACTGGGTAAGTATTTACTGGGTATCAATGCCGAAAAAAGCCTGCTATTCACTGTTGTGGTTCATGGAGCAACGGTATTAAGTACCGTAGTAGTTTTTTGGAAAGATATATGGTCGTTGCTCAAAGGACTCTTCCGGTTCGAAAGGAACGAGGAAACCCTTTATATACTGAAACTGATCGTTTCGATGATCCCGGTTACTATTATCGGTTTGTTTTTTATGGATGAAGTGGAACAGTTCTTTACAGGAAATATCGTTTTTGTTGGTTCCATGCTGTTGGTTACTTCTGTCCTGCTGGGGCTTACTATGGTGGTAAAAACAGGAGCCCGGAATATCGGTTTTGCTGATGCATTTATCATTGGCATTGCCCAGGCTTTTGCTGTGCTTCCAGGTGTTTCCAGGTCAGGAGCCACTATATCCACCGGCCTGATGATTGGCAATAAAAAAGAGCTGATCACGCGCTTCTCTTTTCTGATGGTATTGATTCCTATTATAGGTGCCAATGTCAGAAGTATGATTGGCGAAGGTGTTTCGGCTGAAACTTCTATCGGGCTGTTACCGCTGGCCGTCGGATTTGTTGCCGCTTTTCTGTCCGGTCTTTTTGCCTGTAAATGGATGATTAAAATCGTAAACAAAGGCAAACTCATTTATTTCGCCATCTATACTTTTATCGTTGGCACAATCGCTATTATTGTAGGCCTGCTCTGATTATATGGCAAAACAACAACATATCTTTAATTTTCCGGAAGGGGAAATGCTTCTGATCGACAAGCCCCTGAACTGGACCTCGTTTGATGTAGTTAATTTTCTGAGGTCGTTCATCCGTAAAATGTACAATATAAAAAAGCTGAAAGTGGGGCACGCCGGCACACTCGACCCGCTGGCTACCGGACTGCTCATTATCTGCACCGGAAAAATGACCAAGAGGATAGACGAATACCAGGGAATGGACAAAACCTATATTGGCAGTATGAAAATGGGATACACCACACCCTCGTACGATGCGGAAACTGCTACAAATAACGAGTTTGATATCAGCCACCTCACAGAAGAGCAACTGATCAAAGCCACCGGATTATTTAAAGGCGAAATTGATCAGGTACCACCTATTTATTCGGCCGTTAAAGTTGCAGGAAAAAGGGCTTTCAAACATGCCCGGAAAAACGAAGATGTACAACTTAAATCGAGAAAAGTAACTATTCGTGCGTTCGACCTGCACCATATTGACATGCCTGATGTTGATTTTATTATACAGTGTAGCAAAGGAACTTACATCAGGTCATTAGTGCACGATTTTGGTAAAGCGGTTGATAACGGGGCTTACATGACCAGCTTACGCCGGACCGAAATCGGGAATTACAAAGTATCGGACGCTTATACGCTGGAAGAATTCAGGCAAATTGTACTTGACCAAACAGCTACTTTAAATAAGTAAATTTTAGAAATTCATCTGTTGCACCTGAGGGTTAAGTCTGCACGTTCATTTCAATTCATCAATAACTTGACATTCCGCCTTTTATTTCGTATCTTTGCACGCTTTTTGTTGAGGAGCAAGGGGTTTAGGATCATTATTTTCCTTTACTTTCTACAAATTTTTAATCCAAAATATTATACATGAAGTTATCACAGTTTAAGTTTGATCTGCCTGACGAACTTATTGCCAACCATCCGAAAGAAAACAGAGACGAATCGAAAATGATGGTTATTAACCGCAGGAAAAAGACAATAGAACACAAATCCTTTAAAGACATACTTGATTACTTTAGCGAAGGAGACGTATTTGTCATTAACAACACAAAAGTGTTTCCGGCCAGGTTATATGGCGAAAAGGAAAAAACAGGGGCTAAAATTGAGGTTTTTCTGTTAAGGGAACTGGATAAAGAAAGCCGTTTGTGGGATGTTTTGGTGGATCCCGCCCGGAAAATCCGTATCGGTAACAAACTCTATTTTGGTGAAGATGAATCGCTGGTAGCAGAGGTTATTGACAACACAACTTCGAGGGGAAGAACTTTACGCTTTTTATTCGACGGACCTTACGAAGAGTTTAAAAAAACGATCAAAGAACTGGGAGAAACACCCCTGCCGAAAATTCATAACAGACCTACGCTTCCCGAAGACGAATACCGCTACCAGACGATTTATGCCAAACACGAAGGGGCCGTTGCCGCTCCAACCGCAGGAATGCACTTTTCAAAAATATTGATGAAGCAGTTGGAAATTCTGGGTGTTAAATTCTCTGAGATAACCCTGCATCCGGGGCTTGGAAACTTCCGGCCAATTGAGGTGGAAGACCTGACCAAACATAAAGTTGATTCGGAAGAACTGCACATTACAGCAGAGGCTGCAAAAACTATCAATAAGGCAAAAGCCGGTAAACACCGCATTTGTGCTGTGGGAACCACAAGCCTTAAAGCCCTGGAAACAGCCGTGTCGATTACCGGAGATATTAAGCCGTACAATAACTGGACGAATAAATTTATTTTCCCTCCGTACGAATTCAAAACTGCCGGCGCACTCATTACTAACTTCCATCTGCCCATGTCGCCTATGCTGATGATGGTTTCCGCCTATCTGGGCTACGATTTTACAAAAGAAGTTTATGATGTTGCCATTAAAGAAAAATATCAGTTCTTTACGTACGGCGATGCTATGCTGATCATTTAAGCTGATCATTTAAAACGTATTTAACCCGGAATCATCCGGGTTTTTTATTTCCTGCATTTATTAACTTTACGCTCATTATTTTCCGAATCTGTTATGGAAAAATACCTGATCATAGTGGCAGGCGGCAAAGGCACTCGCCTTTCGGCTGATCTGCCTAAACAGTTTATTGAGATCAATGGGAAACCATTGCTGATGCATACGTTCGATGCTTTTTCGGAAACGGGATATATCGATCATTTTGTTTTGGTTCTGCCAACAGAATATATTAGTTACTGGAATGAACTTTGCGAAACGTTTCGCTTTGCAACAAAACATATAATCAGAGAAGGTGGCCCTAAGCGGTATCACTCGGTAAAAAGCGGGCTGGCAGTAGTGCCGGAAAACTCTCTTGTGGCTGTCCATGATGCAGCACGACCGTTTGTTTCAAAAAGAATGGTCAGAGAGGGTTTCGATTTAGCCCTGAGAAAAGGCAATGCGGTTCCGGTAATCAATATGGAAGATTCACTCAGAGAGGTTTCAGGAACATTGAATAAACCGGTAAACAGGAATCGTTTCAGGCGAGTGCAAACACCCCAGTTTTTTCGGTCAAACCTCCTAAAAAATGCTTACCAACAACCGTATGATGAGCGTTTTACTGACGATGCTACGGTACTGGAATTAGCAGGAAATCAAATCTTTTTGTTTGAAGGCGATCCGGAAAATATTAAAATTACCCATCCCGTTGATCTGGTTTATGCTGAACATCTGTTCCGGATAAAAATATAAGAACTGTTTATTCGATCCGCTAAATCCATATCGGTTTAACGGAGTCTTATTTCAGACCTTCTCTGCCTTTCCAGCTAAACGGGGAAACAAATGAATAAAGGGCTGCGAAAACGATATAAACCGGGTAAATCCAGCCAAAAAGAAACAGGTAATACAGCGATTTTTTCCTTCCCGCAAATTCCGAAAAATGACGGAGCAATGGAAAATCAATTATCATTTTCAATAAGGAAAAAAGCAGGTAAATAACAACAAACCATGCTTTTAATATTATAGCTAACAAACTTAACACAAGCAGCAGGTTAAACAAAAATACCGTTAACGAAACAAATACGGCCCACCACGACCTGTATGCTGTTGCTTTGGAAGACCACCGGATACGTTGTTGTAAAAAATGCCTCATATTCTCCGGAGGTGTCGTTTCCACAAGTGTGTGCGGAGCTTTAATAAAATGTATCTGTTTTGCCCCCCATAATCTGGCAACAGCATGAAGCAGAAATACATCGTCTCCCGAAGCTTTTGATTTTCCATCCTGCCGGGCAACCATTTTTCGATACGTTTCTTTGGCAAACATCAGATTGGCACCGTTGGCCATTAAGGGGAGCCCCAGGCCCAAAGACCCCGCCCCCGAAGCAACAAGGCTCATAAAATCCAGCATGAAAAAATGCCGGAGTAGTCCTTTTTCTTCCGTATATACCACAGGGCCGACAATCATTTTCGGTTTCTTCACTTCATAATATGCCGCCAGACCTTGCAAC
>QMPO01000154.1 GCA_003648625.1 Bacteroidota bacterium | reverse complement strand
TATACTACAGATCTACCTCCTGATAACGATCTTTTTATGGCATATGCCGGATTGATGACGCAGGAAAACATGTACACCTATGGCCCGGGAAGTACCACTATTTATCCGACCAACGGTGCGTCCGACGACTGGATGTATGGCGAACAGGAAATAAAAGACGCTATTTGGTCGGCTACACCCGAGGTGGGTGGCCAGAACGATGGCTTTTGGCCGTCCGTTTCAAGAATCATCCCGCTGTGCCAGGATCAGATGTGGCAGAATCTTACCGCAGCCAGGCTTGTTGGTAATTATGGTACTGTTGAGGATATTAGTGCAATGATAACGGATGAAACAGAAAATCAGGCTATATTCAACATCACCAGATTGGGTATGTTTGATACGGAAACTTTTACCGTATCCATCGAACCGCTGGATGAATTTATTGCAGAGGTGAGTAATCCGGTAGCTTTTAATGATATGGAATTGCTGGAAACCATTATGGACAGCATCGGATATACGCTCAATGCCGGTATCGAAAATGGAACAGAGTTTCGTTACCTGATCTCTCTTGATAATGGTGATTTTATTGTCTCCGATACGATAACAAAAGTTTACGGAACGGAGGTTACCATCTTCGAAGATGATGGTGAAAGCACAGATAACTGGTATTCGGATCAATGGGGGCTGACGGATGAAGCACATTATTCGCCTGAATATTCGGTTACCGATTCCCCTTACAGCGACTACGGACATGATGTAAACAGCAATGTTACATTTGATACAGTCATCAGCCTTGAAGATGTCAGCATGGCAACATTAAGGTTCTATGCCAAATGGGACATAGAAAAAGGGTACGATTATGTTCAGATTATGGCCAAAGAGGAAGGAAGCAATAACTGGAATGCTTTGCACGGTAACTATTCTTCGTATGGAAATTACTATCTCGACCCTTCTGAACCTGTGTACGATGGTGTTCAGGATGAATGGATTTTGGAGGAAATTGATCTGAAGGATTTTGCCGGAAAGAAAATCATGCTTCGTTTTACTTTTTATTCGGACGGTTCTGTTAAAGGAGACGGTTTTTATTTTGACGACTTATCGGTATCGGTCATTTCAACAATTACCGGCACAAAAGAATTGTCAGAAACTGGCAACGGTATTTATGTATCAGACCCTTATCCCAATCCGGCTTCCGATATGATGCGTATTTCGTATAATTTAATGGCAGAAAGCGACAACATTGCCCGGTTTGAATTATTCAATACTATGGGAAATCGGGTTGCTAAAAAGACGTTAACCGATAAAAAAGGAATTATAAAAATCCAGATGAATAATTTAACCGGAGGTGTTTATTTTTACCGGATCGTTCAGGGAGATCGTATGTCAAAATCATTGAAAGTGATCAAACTATAAAAACGCACACAAACAACAATCGAATAACCCGGGGCAAAAAAGCTCCGGGTTTTTTTTATAATTTATGATGCTTCCAACATAATTCATTACTTTTGGTTGTTCTTTTTAAAAAGAAATCATGTAGAAAGTATTCAGATCATTAATAAATGGAGGGCGAATTATGATAGAAACCATTAAAATCGGACGACTCAGGTGGCTGAATATCAAAAGTCCTTCGGATGAAGATTTTAAAATACTTGAAAACCAGTTTCACTTCCACCATCTCGACCTTGAGGACTGTCAGCAGATCAACCAACGGTCGAAAATCGACATTTACGATGATTATTATTTCCTGATCCTGCTTTTCCCGGTTTTTGACCGGCAAAATCGTTTTATTAAAACCCGTGAAGTAAAAGTGTTTTGGGGTGAAGATTACCTGATCACCGTAGGTAAATCGCACTATGCGGTAGATCAGTTGTTTGATGAAGCTATGAAACAGGAGGAACAGGGGGAGGATTTTGAAGTGGGTACATCGGACGCCCTGTTGTATGTGATTCTTGAAAAAATAATGACGGAGACAGTATATCTGCTGCGTAAGGTAGGTCTGGAACTGGAGTTGATCAACCGTGAATTGTTCGGGAAAAGCCCGCAGAGGATCATCGAAAGATTGTCTGTTACAAGGAAAAATATCATCCTGCTGAACACCATGTTAAAACCACAGATCAGGGTGTTCAACAAATTTGAATCGGGTGTTGTGCAGGGGTTTGCCGACAACATGGAAGATTACTGGGGTAATATCCTCGACTACACAAACCGGATGTGGGATAACACGGAAGACTACGGCGAGCTGATAGAGGGATTGTCCACAACCTTTGATTCGTTGCAGACACATAAAACAAATGAGATCATGAAAACACTTACGCTGATCTCTTCAATTGTACTTCCGTTAACATTTCTGACGGGAATTTACGGGATGAACGTTTTGTTGCCCCTGCAGGAAAATAATAGCGCCTTCTGGATTATTATGATCATTATGGTTGTGGTTGTAGGGGGAATGCTTGTATTTTTCCGGCGGAAGAAGTGGATGTAGAAAGTACCTTATCCTTTTATATCAGGATCATTAAAAATATCTGATTGCCTCTGAATTGATTCTTTGTGGATCAGTGCCAGCAGTTCCTTAAGAAAATCTTTTCTTAAACCCAGATGTGTTCCCTGTGCAAGCCGGTCTTTCACGATACCCGCCCATCGTTTCATCTGCAGAATTGTAATGCTGTTTTCTTTCTTAAACTCACCTATTTCGTCAATGATCTTTAAACGGTTTGCAAGTATTTGCAGCAATTCACCATCCAGTTTGTCAATTTCTGTCCGCAATTCTTCAAGGGTATCGAAAAATTCAACATCAACACGTTTATCCCTGATAACGAACGAATCGAGCATCTTTTTTAACTCATCAGGGGGCAGTTGCTGTGCGGCATCGGTGAGTGCCTTTTCCGGGTTGACATGGGTTTCGATCATCAGTCCGTCCATTTCAAAGTCAAGGGCTTTTTGTGCTATAGTGCTGATCAATTCCCTTTTGCCGCAAATATGACTCGGATCGGTAATTATGGGCAGAGAAGGGGCTAAACGTTTTAGCTCAATGGGAATTTCCCACATGGGTGCATTGCGGAAAGGAGATCGTTTGAAATAGTGAAACCCGCGGTGGATGGCAATTAGTTTACGAACTCCTGCACTATGGATTCGCTCCACTGCTCCGATCCATAATTTCAGGTCGGGAGATACCGGATTTTTAACCATCACCGGAATATCACACCCTTTTATCGCTTCAGCAATTTCCTGCACCGAAAAAGGATTGGCAACGGTGCGGGCTCCTAACCAGAGGATATCGATCCCATGCTTCAATGCTTCTTCCACATGTTTCGGGTGAGCCACTTCTACGGTAACTTTCAGCCCGGTTTCCTCTTTTACCTTTTGTAACCACCTCAGGCCTTCAGCACCTACCCCTTCAAAATCACCAGGCCGCGTCCGTGGTTTCCAGATACCTGAACGAAATACCTGTACCTGTGGAATTTTTGCTACCTCATGTGCTGTCCGCAGCACCTGCTCTTCGGTTTCGGCACTGCATGGTCCGGCAATGATCAGCGGCTTTCGACCATCGCTCAGCCACTCTAATAAAGGTGTTATGTCGATATCGGTGCTCACGGAGCAAATTTAACAATATTGCCCACAGACTGTCTTCGAAAAAGCAGGATTTATAATTTATCGATACTTTTGGCTGGAGAAATTCATATTCATTGATCATAATTGAATCACATATAATCCCTCCTGATGTTCCGAAGGCCAGATTTCTGGACTACAGTGTCGGTATTATCAAATCGCTGAACTCAAGAACAAGCATTAAAAAAGCCATCAAAAGAGGAGCTTTGTTGCTTGACGATAAAGAAGCTTCTGGTGGTGAATGGTTAAAACCCGGGCAGAAAATTACCCTGATCGACAGAGAAGACAAACCGCCAAAACCTTATGACCTTAGGCTTGATATCATTTATGAGGATGACGATCTGGCGGTTATTCGTAAACCTGCAGGCATCTCGGTAAGTGGCAATAAATACCGGACAATTCAAAATGCATTACTCGCTAATTTAAAAACGTCAGATAAGCCGGATGCCCTCAGATGGCCTCGTCCGGTACACCGGCTTGATTACGGAACATCCGGGTTGCTGCTGGTAGCCAAAACCCGACCGGCGATAGCAGCACTGGGAGAGCAATTTGAAAAACGTTTGGTGAAGAAGAGATACGCAGCAATTGTTGTAGGCAGAATAGATGATGAAGGCATAATTACGAAAAAAGTAAACGAAAAAGAAGCAGTAACAAAATTTCACAGGCTCAGAACGGTTCCATCGGTTTACACTGACTGGTTGTCGCTGGTGGAGTTGTTTCCCGAAACAGGCCGTACACATCAGATCAGAATTCACATGGCAGGCACAGGCCACCCCGTGCTGGGCGATGATAAATATGGTATGGAGTTTAAGCTGTTAAAACATAAAGGCCTGTTCCTTGCTGCTGTCGGGCTTGATTTTCAGCATCCGGCGACCGGGAAAGCGCTTGCGTTACGACTGGATATTCCGTATAAATTTTACAAGCGTTTGGAAACCGAACAAAAACGGTGGGAGAAATTTAATTAAGTTTGATTTTGAAATAAAAATACCTACGCTGAAAACATTCATATAAAAAATCATGCTGGTTTGGCCGAAATTTAGTTGTTTTGCACAATATTTTTAATCATTGCATATGGAGAAAAAAGCAGATATAAAAACACTTTTACAATCTGATGAATTGGGTAAAGAAGTCGTTGTAAAAGGATGGGTGCGAACAAAGAGAGGAAGTAAGAATGTCGCATTCATAGCCATGAATGACGGCTCAACGATTAAGAGTATCCAGATTGTTGTTGAAATTAACTCAGAAAATGAAAAAGCACTGAGTAATATCCATACAGGTGCTGCTTTATCAGTAAACGGTGAATTAGTTGCATCGACAGGCAGCGGGCAAAAGGTTGAGGTACATGCAAAGAACATTGAAATTTTAGGCGTTGCCGACCCGGACGAATACCCGTTGCAGCCTAAAAAACATTCACTTGAATTTTTACGTGAAAAAGCCCATTTGCGTTTTCGCACGAATACTTTTGGCGCCATAGCAAGGGTTAGGCACGCGATGATTTTCGCCATACACAAGTATTTTAACGACAACGGATTTTACAACATACACGCACCCATACTTACCGGCTCGGATGCGGAAGGAGCAGGTGAGATGTTTCAGGTAACCACCCTCGATCTGGAAAATATTCCAAAAAACGAAGAAGGGAAAGTGGATTTCAGCGGTGACTTTTTTGGAAAAGCCGCCAATCTAACCGTTTCAGGACAATTGGAAGCGGAGTTAGCAGCTCTGGCATTAAGCAAAGTGTACACATTTGGTCCGACTTTCCGGGCCGAAAACTCAAATACATCGAGGCATCTGGCCGAATTCTGGATGATCGAACCCGAAGTGGCGTTTTTTGATATCAATGATGATATGGATCTGGCCGAAGACATGCTTAAATATGTGATTCAATATGCACTGGATAACTGCATGGATGACCTGGAATTTTTAAGCAAACGTTTGCTGGAGGAAGAAAAAAATAAGAAAGCGGAAGAACGTTCGATGGAGCTGATCGAAAAATTACGTTTTGTATTAAATGACGACTTTGTACGCATTACATATACTGAAGCCATCAACATTTTACGCAACTCGAAACCAAATAAAAAGAAACGTTTTCAATACGTTATTGAAGGATGGGGAGCCGATCTGCAATCGGAACATGAGCGTTACCTTGTGGAGAAGCATTTTAAAAAGCCGGTCATCATTACCGATTATCCGAAGGAGATCAAAGCCTTTTATATGAAACAGAATGACGATGGAAAAACCGTGCGCGCCATGGATGTTCTGTTCCCGCAAATCGGCGAAATTATCGGTGGTTCGCAAAGGGAGGAAGATTACGATAAGTTATATACACGTATGAAAGAGATGGATATACCGGAAGAGTCCATGTGGTGGTATTTGGAAACCAGAAAGTTTGGTACGGTGCCTCATGCAGGATTCGGTCTGGGATTTGAACGGCTGATTTTGTTTGTCACGGGCATGGGTAATATACGCGACGTAATCCCATTCCCAAGAACACCTCAAAACCTGGAGTTTTAGGATAACTTTTTTATACGTACCCATAAAGAGCTGAAATGCAGCGGTGTGCGAATGGCTTATTTAGCACAATTCCGGTTGATAAATTTTGGCTACTGACCTCTGCCAACATTGTGCCCTAATAAATCTTTTTTTACATTTGTCTATACAGAAAAAGAACTTATCCTTTCATGTTAAATCAGCGGTTACAACAAAAGTTAATGCAAAAACTGTCTCCTCAGCAGATACTGCTGATGAAGTTATTGCAAATTCCCGCCATCGGACTTGAACAAAGGATAAAACAGGAAATAGAGGAAAATCCGGCATTGGACATTGAGGGTGGCGAACTGGAAGACCAGAATCAGGATGCTACAGCAGAAGACCAGAATGAAGAAAATTATGACGATGACGAGGAGTTGAAAGTTGATAAGGAAGAAGAGTTTAACCTGGATGACTATATGCAGGATGATGATGAGATTCCGGGTTACAAGCTGAAAGCAAACAACTACAGTGCTGATGACAAACATTACGAGATGCCTGTTGTATCAGGGTTTTCCTTCCACGAAGTGTTAAAACAGCAATTGGGGCTCAGGCAACTTGACGACCAGAAGTATAAGATCGGCCTGTACATAATCGGTAATATTGATGATTCGGGTTACCTTGAGCGTTCAACCGATGCCATTGTGGATGATCTGGCTTTCACGCAGAACATCAATACAACCAAAGAAGAAGTGGAAGAAGTTCTGAGTATCATTCAGGAATTTGACCCTGCCGGTGTCGGGGCCCGCAATTTACAAGAGTGTTTACTCATCCAGCTAAAAAGAAAACAAAAAGAAACCCCTGGATCCACTATTGAGCTTGCCGTTAAGATCATCAGCAAGTATTTTAACGAGTTTACCAAAAAGCATTACAGCAAAATATTGAAAAGGATGGAAATCAGTGAGGAACAGCTGAAAGAAGTCATAGAGGAAATATTAACGCTGAATCCAAAGCCGGGTAACTCATTAAGTGAAACCGATAAAACAAACCACTATATTATTCCTGATTTTACCATTAAAAATAACAATGGAGAGCTGGAGTTGGTGCTTAACTCGTGGAATACCCCCGATCTGAAAGTAAACCCTGCTTATGCCGGCATGGTACAGGAATTAAGCAAACAAAAACGCGGCAAAAAACAGCGGGAAGCTTATTCGTTTATCAAACAAAAAGTGGATTCGGCAAAATGGTTTATCGAAGCGATCAGGCAGCGCCAAAATACGCTGTATACCACTATGAAAGCCATTATGGACTAC
>QMPO01000153.1 GCA_003648625.1 Bacteroidota bacterium | reverse complement strand
CTGGAGATAGCTTAAAAGTTCAGCCAGTTTTGCTTCCTGAAATTTTTTAATCTCTTCCGGCGGTCTGGTTTCTATATCGGGTATATGCATTGGGTGTTTTCTTGGATGAATGCAAAATTAAGTTTTTTACGTTACATCCATTTATGCATTTTCTTTCCTGATCACAGAAGCCAGTGTATAAATAGTTTTACTATGGTTGCGGACAAACGGGTTGCTTTTATCCCAAACGTAACCAGCCAGTACGGAACAAATCTGTGCTTTAATTTTCGAATTTATCGTATCGGCAAAAAAGACAGTTTGTAGTGTGTTGTCGTACCAGGCGTTCACATATGTGCGGAATGTTTCCACGCCGTGGAGGATGTGAGCCACATATTCTTTGTCCCAGTCAACTGCCTCACCCTTCAGCTGGCGCGCAGCCAGTATCCCTGCTTTCCAGCCCGATTCCATGGCAAAAGTTACTCCTGACGAAAAAACCGGATCCAGAAACTCGCTGGCATTTCCCGTCAGTGCCCAGCCATTTCCGTACAGTTGTTTGACAGCGATGGAGTAGCTTTCAATAAAGACAGGGTCAAAAGCATAGGCAACGTTTTTGAAACGATTGGTTGTATTAGGCTCGTCATTCAGAATGGTCCTGAGTTTTTCCGTATAGTCTCCTTCGTACTCATCAAAAAATTCAGGAGGAGCAACGATACCTACCGAAGTTTTTCCGTTGGAAAAAGGAATGATCCAGATCCAGACACCCTGTTGTACTTCCACAATGGTGATCCGGTCGCCGGCATCTCCTGCCGGACGGTTAATATCTTTAACCTGTGTGAATAAACTGCTTCGTGGTGCTAAATCAGAGGGCAGGTCCAGTTTCAGTAAACGTGGAATCACTCTGCCATAACCACTGGCATCGATCACAAACCGGGATTCAATAGTTTGCTCTTTTCCTTCATAGTTTTTAGTGTGCACCAGTTGTTTGTTTTCGAAGAAATCAATATCGGTTACTTCGGTCAGGTAGCGTATTTCAACACCTTTTTTTTGCGCTTCATCTGCCAGTACCTTGTCAAATTCATCGCGCGGCACCTGCCAGGTCCATGTCCAGCCCTTAGTATGCTGTTCGCTAAAATTGAATTGGCATACCTTTTTGTTTTGGAGGAATATGGCCCCGTATTTCTTTTGGAAGTTTTGTTTTTCCACAGCTTTGAGGTAACCGGCTTCGTCCAGGAGATCCATGCAACGGGGAAGTAAACTCTCACCAATAATATAGCGGGGGAATTGTTCTTTTTCAATGATGATGGCATTCAGCCCGGCTTGCCGGACCATTGAGGCTGCCATGGTGCCCGAAGGGCCTGCGCCAATGATAACAACGTCTGTTTGCATAGTGGGTTTAGGTTATTTGCAAAGCAAGGTAAATAATTTAGATTAATGTGTAGTAACTTTTTCCATTTCTGTTATACGTTCCCGGAGTTCTCTTTCGTTTTGTGTTGTTTCCAGTTCCTTTGTAAGGGCCATAAGATAATAGTTTTTAGCCTTTTCATATTGTCCTGTGGCGCTAAAATAATCGCCCGAAAGCTGGTAAGCATAGTAATAATCAGGATTCAGCTTTACAAAGTCGCTGAAGAAATTGTCTTCATTGTTGATCTGCTTCTTTTCTTTGATATAAGCTTTGATCACAGCCTTCCATTTCCGGTATTGCATGAAATTATCGAAGGTTGTAGTTTGCATGAACGGATCTTCGGGGACGGTGAGTGCTGTGTCGTTCAGGAAAGCCCCGTCTTCGGGAACGGTGGTCATTTGAAATATTTTGTTCAAATCATAAGCCACATATTTCCCCAGTTGCCACGGATGTGTCGAAACCCGGACGATCAGTTTTTCCGGTTCGAAAATAACGCTGTGGTGTGAGATCATCTGTGCCATCGCTTTTTCGTTTCCGATGCCGATGTTCCTGTCATCAAGGCCGTATGGGTTGCGCAATATAAAAGCGGCATCAGCGGGGGTAAAAGAGCTGTCGGTTTCCATGATCAACTGTTCGCACCTTTGCTGGCGGTAAAACGAAGCTGATTCGGCTATATTTTCAATGTTGGAAATATCGTCGGTAAAGGTTTCACTCTGGAAATGGTTGGCACAGACAAGGTGGTCGCCGGGAACAGTAAAAAGCCCCATTTTTGTCGGTGACTTTTCGATGATCAGGGCCGCATTGTCGCTGGCCGAGCCAATCAAAAGTGATTCCGAGACGAAAATCTGCCTTTTCTTTGCAATGGCGATCGCTTCATCGAAGTTGGAAGCATATTGCAGGATCTCGCGGGCAAGGATGGAGATTGGCATGGCTGCCTTTGTCGGGATGTCTGATTTTGCCGCATTGATGGTAACCGTCAGACCCTTTTCATTCATACCGCTCACCACGCCCATCATGCTGGCCCAGGTGATGTACACAAAACGGTATCCGCTATCGGGTTCCACAAATACGATGATCTTGTTTTCGGCAAAATCATCGTTGATGTAAAAATCAAAGTTCCGTCCAACCAATAGGTTATCAGTCGTGTCGTTCATGTTGACGGCAAACGATGTACAGCCCACCAGCGCCAGGTCTTTTAACGCATGTCCGATGTCGTGTGCGGCGTGGTAATTCAGTATCCGTTCGTAAGTCGGGCTGATGTAATCAAATTCGTGCGAACAGGAAAACGAAATGCCGTAAATCTCGTCCAGGTATTCCTGTGGAATGTATTTGTCAATGTCGCGGTTAAACCAGCCGATAAAATATTTAAGGAATTTCAGATAGTTTTCTGATGGTACTAACTGGTTGATCTGCTCTACAAATGCCAGTTCCTGCTTCCGGATGAGTTCCTGCGTGAGCCTGCCGTTGTACACGCCGATGTCGAAAGGGCTTCCGTGCAGGTGCATCTCCCAAAGACCCGATGCTGATTTGCGTAACCAGTTGTTGTGGCCGATTACATGGGTGTTTTCTCCTGTTTGCATCACCTGTTGTTCCAGTGCCTGCTTATCCGTTATATCGGGCAGGGCAACGTGTGTGCGGACGTTGTAATAGACAACAAAGGCCACAATTATAAGCAGCAAAACCAGCAGAATTTTCCTCAGGATATGTCTTTTTTTAGGCTTCATTTACTTCTCTGATCAGTTTATTTAATCCGATAAATTCTCCGCAGGTAAGTAAGGAACTCATGCTTACACCCAGCGCTCCGTGTAAGTTCACATTTTGTCCGGTGAAATACAGGTTCGGTATCCTTGTTTTCGTTCCCACATACGACTCCAGCTGGTGGTGGTAATCTTTCATTGTACCGTAAATCCCGCCGTCGGGAGTGCCGATATAGTCGCGGAATGTAAGAGGGGTGCTGATGTTTATACCGGTTACATTTCCTTTCAGTTCGGGAAACTGCTGTGTAACCAGATCCAGCAGTTTTTCTGCTTTAGCAGCCTTCCAGGTTTCATATTCTTCACCGCGGCGCTTTAGTGGCAAATCCTGCCATCTGGCTACTTCCTCAAATTTCATATACGTATGTATGCTGACGCAAGCGGCATATTCGTCCGAAGTGGAGACTTTAGGTACGAACAGGTAGAAAAATTCCGGCCAGTTTTCTTCCGAGTAATAGGAAGTGTACCAAACATCGGGGCGTTCGTAAAAGTGGTAATTGTGGTTGCGGTAGCGAAAGCTGTTTTCTTTTAGGCTGAGGTGCAGACTGAAGGCCGATATGGTACTTTCGAGATGCAGCATCCGCTTGCGGTAGGAGGGACGCAGGAGGCTTTTGTCGAGCATGCCGACCGTTAGTGCAGGATGAATGTTGGAAATGATATGCTTTGCCCGGTACATTTGCCCTCCGGCTGTTTTTACTCCCGTAAGCAGATTATCCTTGTGCAGTATTTCTGTTACCTTTTCTTTCTGAATGATCTTTCCTCCCGCTTCCCTGATCTTTCCAACCAGGAGGTTGGTGAGCTGTTCGCTGCCGTCCACAAATTTCCAGGCACTGTCGATAAAATGTTTGTTGATAAGTGCGTGGGTGTAAAAGGGCGTCTTGTCTTTCTCTCCGGCATATTCAAAATTCAGTGCGCCCAGTACATTTTGTAGTTCCTGATTGGGTGTAAGCGAACGCAACAATTTGAATACACCCGTATTTAACGACCGGCTGTTTCCTGGCATGATATTTTTGAGTGGTCGCAGGTTGTAGAGGTCCACCTCACCGGTGGTCTGCTCCATTTCCTGCAGGTATTTTGAAATGGCAACTGTTTCGTTTGGAAAATAAGAATGAAGCTGTTCTCTGAATGCTTCCATTCCTATCGGATAGCTGTATTCCTTTCCGCCTATTCCGAACACATCGAATCCCTTCGGGTCCATTCTTTGCATGTGCAGCTTCTCCCGTATTCCCAGGTAGCGGAATATTTTGTCGATCACCTGTCCTTTATCAAGACTACCGATATAGTGCATGCCCGTGCCGAAGCGGCAGCCGTGGCTGTTAAATCCCTGCAGCGTTCCACCGAATTTAGAGTTTTTTTCCAGCACACATACCTTATAACCATGGCGGCTGAGGATCGCTCCGCATTGGAGTCCTCCCAGTCCGCTTCCGATTATCACCACATCGTATATAGTGTCGCTCATCGTACGTTTTTACGAGATAATTAAACTGAAACAAAAGACATTTCAGTAATTTTCAAAAATAAGAAAAGAATCGAAAGCAGATGAAAACTTCGGCCTTTGTTATCAAATGAAAACAGGCTGGAGAAGCAAGGTTTTATTGCCGTTTAAAAGTCGTATAGCCGTACCCGTCGGCAAAATCCTTTAACAGGTCTTTTACGCGTAATTCGCCTGTTTTTTCTGTATACCAGATGGCATGTGTACTGAAACTTTCCGGATTGACGTATTTGTCAGGATACAAATACATGGTGTTGTTCAACGGTGAATAATGATATTGCTGTCTTCCATCGTACACAATATCAACAGTCCAAAGTGTGAATTCAAGATATGCATTGGAAGGGCCGTCTTTCACAACCCATGTTCCGACCAGGGTTTCGCGGTCGGGAAAGACCTCTTTCTTACATGACGGAGCAAGAACTAACAGGCCCAATACTACTATGATCAGAAATTTTGCTTTCATGATATACGTTTTGTTTGTTTTTCCAATTTCCGGTTCACGTTGTGCTTGCTTGAGGTGGTATACGCAAACCGTGAGGTCAAAGATACAAAATGAGAAAAGAAAATGCAAATGATCCTTGCTGTCACTGCGCCAAAGAGTAGCTTTAACAGTTTAATTAAAGGCCCGTTTGTTTACAAGAAGATAGTTTATTATCTTTACAATCCATTCGGTTATGAAAGCAAATAAAGCAGGATGTTTTTGTGCTTCCTATGGGTTTATTCCCTTAAAAACCGGATACTAGTCGAACTACAATTATGGTGATTGTTGAAAAATATATTGCTAACGGCTGCTTCATTAAACGTGTTCCATTTATTTCATTGATAACAATAAAAATTTTATTGTTTGCTTTTATATTCCTGTTAGATATAAATTGTTACGCACAAATACCTGAGATTTCACTTCAACAATGTTATGGCGGAAGTGAAAATGAATTTGCAAGTAGTATTGTTACGACCGGAAACGGTTATATGATATTTGGAGAAACACGATCAGATAACGGAGACGTGTCAAACAATCACGGCGACAGGGATATTAGGATTGTTAATATTGACAGCACAGAGGTAAACAACCTAGTATTTATTGCTGAAAATAGCATCGGAACAGCAGGCACACAAGCAAAAGGAATTTTAGAGTTTGCTTACGGTTATCATTACTGTAACTGCATAAATACGGATACTTCGGGTATGAAGAGCAGCGAAAGTTTTGATTTTGATGATTTAAATAGGGTATTCGGTCCAAAAGTTGAGGTGTATCCAAATCCTGCAAATGAATGGACTTCCTTTAACTACACGTTACTTAATGATGAAACCGAAGGTGTTATCAATATTACCAATGTAACGGGTAAATTAATCGAAACATTTGTTGTAAAAGGACAAAAGGGACAGAAAATTTGGGATACTCGTAAAGTAAAAAAAGGAGTGTACTTATACACTTTTACAACTAACGGTATTTCAAAATCCGGGAAAATAGTTATAATTAAGTAGATTAATAATAGGGGATAATATAGTGTTATCCCCTATTTATAATGTTTATTATGAAAAAAACAACTATTTTTTTAATATTGTTAAACACTGTTTGTTATCTTTTTTCTCAAAATTACCAAATGACATGGCAGCAATGCTATGGGGGAGAAGAATCAGACAAAGCACGAGATATTACTTTAATATTTGATGGTTACTTTATTGTTGGAAACACATTGTCTAGTAACGGAGATATCTCATTCAATCATGGAAGTTCTGATATTTGGTTAATAAAAACTGATAGTATAGGTAATATAATTTGTGAAAAAACTTATGGTGGTAGCGAAAGCGAAGGTTGTCAAAGAATAATTCCAGATGGTGATGGAAATTATTTCTTAATTGGCGGATCAAATTCAGCAGATGGAGACATATCCAATGATCCATTTCCGGATACGTGGGATTATTGGATAGTTAAAATTGATAATAACGGAAATATAATTTGGGAGAAGATAGTTGGTGGAAATGGGGATGAAACCTTATGGACAGGAACAGTAACAAACGATGGAGGTATAGTAGCATTTGGTTGGTCAGGCTCAGAATATGGGGATGTAAGTATAAACTATGGCCTTTATGATATGTGGATGATTAAGCTTAACAGCGATGGAGATATTGAGTGGGATTTTACATTGGGAACTGACTGGCAGGATTATGGGCAGGCTATTATCCAAACATCTGATGGGGGGTTTTTAGTTGGAGGTTCTTCAAAATTAACAGGAGGGGGCAATTTGGATTGCGATAACCATGGTCAGGCAGATGCTGTTTTAATTAAGTTGGATTCATTACGAAATATCGAATGGCAACATTGCTATGGAGGCAGTGACTATGAAGGTGTTAATACTATCATTGAATTAAATGATGGGTATTTGATTTCTTGTTTTACACATTCAGATGATGGTGATGTAACTGGTTATCATGGTGAAGCAGATATTTGGATTTTAAAAATAGACTTATATGGTAACATTATATGGGAGCAGTGTTTTGGGGGTAACAAGGGTGAAACTGCATATCATATTAGTACAAATTCTAATGATGAATTTACAGTAATTGGTTATACAAAATCAAATAATGGTGATGTTAGTGGTAACCATTCATTAAATGAATATGATACTGATTTGTGGATGTATAAATTAAGTAATAATGGTGAATTGTTGTGGCAACGATGTTTTGGAGGCGAAGGAAGCGAAGCAACACCAGGTTTATCATTCGGTGTTATAAAAAAGAGCGATAATAATTTTGTAATAGCCGCACAAACCGATTACGGCCCTTCGTACGATGTG
>QMPO01000152.1 GCA_003648625.1 Bacteroidota bacterium | reverse complement strand
TTACTCGGACTGGCTGGTCCGACCTGGTAGGTGCCGGGAGCCGTTACACCGTATAAAATAACGGCTGCCTGCTTTGCCTGCGAATCGCTTCCGGTAACGTTGATAACACCATTTGTGTTAACCGCCTGAACGGAAAGGGATGCTGACCATGTTGCACCATCAACAGTGAGGCTAATTGTACCATTTCCGGCATCCGGATTGTCATCACTGTCCTTTTTGCATGATCCGAAAAGAATAACAGTTCCGAGTAAAAGAATTAAAATAAGATTTCTTGTTTTCATAGTTCAAATTATTATTTAGTTAAAAAAAACAGCGCTTACGTCAGGATATTTGTACGAATCTCAAAGCTAAAATTCAGGCAAGGTACCGACGACGGGCGCTGTCTTTATTCTTTATTAAAATAGTTGTGTAAAATCAGCTTTGAGATTTTGACAAACATTCAATAGCAAAACTAAAATCAATAATCTGTAAGGAAATAGAGGGTTTACCCTATTTGACTACGGTGTTTACCGTATTTTAACGGGAATTAGGACTTGTTTTATTCGACAAGGTTGTTTTTTATAGCAAAACTGATCAGACCGGCAACATTGTTAACCCCAACCTTCTTCATTATGTTGGTCCGGTGTGTATCTACAGTTCTGTGGCTGATAAATAATTTTTCGCCTATTTCTTTGTTCGTGCAGCCGTCTGCTAAAAGTCTCAGAACATCAAGCTCTCTTTTGGTAAACTCGATATCGGATTTAAGCAATTCATCCCTGCTGTTATCCTCTTGCATCAGGGATAAAGTTACTTCCGAAGAAAAATATTTTTCGCCCGACTGCACCTTGTAAATAGCATCAAGAAGTTCTTCTTTGCATGAATTTTTCAATAAATAACCGTCTGCACCTATACTGATAAGATTCCTGATCAAAGAGCTTTCGTTGTGCACTGTAAGTATAAGGACTTTGGTATGTGGAAATTCTTCTTTTATCCGCATGGTGGCATCAATGCCATTCAATTTTGGCATATCGAGATCCATCAGAACTAAATCAGCTGTCAGCACCTGTAGTGTGTTCAGGGCCTCTTCCCCGTTAAGTGCGTCTCCGATAACCTGAATGTTGTTCACGCCTTTTAAAAGTGAGCGCACCCCATCCAGTATAATTTGATGGTCATCTACCAATAAAATTCTAATCTTCTCCATATTTAAAGAGGAATGTTAACAGTTACAAATGTGCCCTTCTCCGGCTCCGATTCAAAGGTGACTCTTCCCTGTACTGATTCAACCCTGCTTTCGATGTTCATCACACCAATACCACCGTTTTTCATTTTTTCTAAATTCATACCGATACCATCATCCTCCACAATAAGTAAAATCCTGTCGCGCCGTTTTAAAAGTTCAACTTTGATACTACTTGCATGCGCATGTTTTAGTATGTTACTTACCAGTTCCTGAAGTATCCTGTAGATTGTCAGTTCAACAGTATACGGGAGTCTCTCTTCAACACCCATATGACTAAAAGAAGTATTAGTACCGGTGTTTTTAAAGTTTATTTCCAGCAAACTCTCAATGGATGGTATCAATCCGAACTGCTCCAGTTCTTTTGGCAGCATTTGGTGCGAAATAGTACGTACTTCCTGCGCCGTTTCGTCAATAAGTAAGGTCAGATTGTTGTAATCAGGCCAGACTTTTTTTATTTCGGTGCCTGAAATAAGACTACTCCAGTTCAGTTTAAGCCCTGCCAGCTTCTGTCCTACCCCGTCATGCAACTCCCTGGCAATCCGTCTCTGTTCTTCTTCCTGGCTTTCGATAACAGCCCTGATCTTTTGCTCATTATATCTGATCTTTGCAGCGTCCATGGCGGCTTTTTGCTTTAACTTGCGTCGGTAGAAGCTAAAAATAGCTGCCCCGACAATTGTGATTATCACAAGGATCAGCAGCAGGTTTTGCATCCTTTTTTGCTTTAATCTTAATTCGGTAAGTTCCTTTTCACTCTTCAGCAGGTTCATGTCCTGCCCCATTTTTTCTGTTTCGTAGCGCGTCTGAACATCAATGATCTGCTCTTCCAGCCTTTGATTGTAAACAGAATCTTTAGTTGCAATGTACAACGACATATTCTTGAAAGCACTATCTAACTGGTGTTGCAAGGCATACATTTTTGCCAGGTTCAGATAGCTTACCATTTCTTCTTCCACCACATCAATTTCTCTGGCAAGTCTTCGGGCACGATAAAGGGCCTGAGATGCTTTTTTATATGATCCCATACTGGTGTAAGCTTCTCCCATACGCAGAAGCGTAGAGGCTATTCCTTTTTTATCACCGAGATTTTCTCTTATTTTCAGCGATTCTTCCAGCAGAGGCAAAGCTTCACTTTCTTTCCCTCTGGCTATATAGATATTACCCAAATTATTGAGCATAGCGCTGATAGACTCCTTATCATCGATCTTACGAAAAATAGTGAGTGCTTTATCATAGTATTGTATAGCCAGGCTTGTATCGTGTAGTTTAACATAAACATTAGCCATGTTACCGTATGATCCTGCCTCTCCGTAAACATCACCCATTTTAATACGGTATGTCAGCGCTTTTTGGTGGTATTGCAGGGCTTTGTCTAAATTACCGAGGTTCTGATGAATAATGGCCATGTTGTTCAACGAATAACCGATCCAAAGGTCAGATCCAAGATTCTCGTATATCTTCAGGGCTTCAATCTGATTCTCCAGTGCCTTTTTTAGTTGTCCTTTTTTCTGATAGACAATGCCAATTTTGTTGTATAAAGCTGCCATGCCGGCACTGTCCTGTAACTTGGTTCTGATGGCTAATGATTTGTTAAACCATTCAATTGCTTTCTGGTAATTCCCCTGGTCGATAAAAATAATGCCCATATCGTTATATGACTGGGCGATACCCTTAGTGTACTTTAGTTCTTGTGCCAGTGCAAGCGCTTCGTTACCATATTCCAGCGCCTTATTTGCCGAAACAAACCTGTACTCCCAACAGAGGTCGCACAGTATTTTCACACGGTTTGTATCTTTTGCTGTTTGCAACTGCCGCTCAAGCGTATCGATCTGACCGGCATAACCTCCAACAGAAAGTAAGATGAAAGATAAAAAGAAACAGGTGATTTTTTTTATCATAAGCACAAGTGGAACAACAAATATACTATTTCTGAAAACAAGAAAAAACTGTTATTATTCATACCTTGGCTAAAAAGATTAATTAGAATACAGGAGCCAAATTTTTTACCTTTGCATTTCAAAACGTACTATAGTGGATATTCTGGATAAATTAGAAGCAATAAAAAATCGTTGGAAAGACCTGGAGAAACAGATGAGTGATCCTTCGGCCATGTCGGACATGAAGAGGTTTGTTCAATTAAACAAAGATTATAAAGAACTGGAACCTATTGTTAAAGCCTATGATGAATACGTAAGTTTATCAAGCAACATTGCCAATGCCAAAGATATTCTGAAAAACGAGAAAGATCCTGAGTTTAAAGAGATGGCAAAAGAAGAGCTGGAAGAACTGGAGCCCCAGAAAGTGAAGCTGGAGGAGGATATCCGACTGTTATTGATTCCGAAAGATCCGCAGGATGCCAAGAATGCGATTATGGAAATTAGAGCGGGAACCGGCGGTGATGAGGCAAGTATCTTTGCCGGCGACCTGTTCAGAATGTATCAGAAATATTGTGAATCGAGAAAATGGCAGGTAGATGTTGTGGATCTGAATGAAGGAACAGCAGGTGGTTTTAAAGAAATTGTTTTCAATGTTATCGGTGAGGGAGCCTATGGATTTTTAAAATTCGAATCAGGTGTGCATCGTGTGCAACGGGTTCCCAAAACAGAAACTCAGGGAAGAGTGCATACATCGGCAGCATCTGTCGTAGTTTTACCTGAAGCAGATGAATTTGATGTGGAACTGAACGATAAAGACATCCGGAAGGATACATTTTGTTCAAGTGGTCCGGGTGGGCAGTCGGTAAATACAACGTATTCTGCTATCCGTTTGACGCATATCCCGACAGGAATTGTGGTTAGCTGCCAGGATGAAAAATCGCAGATCAAGAACCTGGCAAAAGCGATGAAAGTACTACGAACACGCTTGTATGAACGGGAATATGCCAAATATCTGGAAGAGATGTCAACCAAAAGGAAAACAATGGTTTCCACAGGTGACAGGTCGGCAAAGATCAGAACTTATAACTGGCCACAGGGAAGAGTTACTGACCACAGGATAAACCTTACGATGTACAACCTGCAGCAGGTTATTGACGGAGACATCCAGGAATTGGTAGATAAATTGCAGATGGCTGAAAACGCAGAGCGCCTGAAAGAAGGATTTGAAGAATAAACTTTTTTAATACCCCATACAGTGAATTATCAGCAACTTTTCGAACTGATCAAAAAAAAGAAGTCTTTTCTTTGTATTGGTCTGGATACCGATATCCGTAAAATCCCAAAACACCTGTTAGCAACGGAAGATCCTGTTTTTGAATTTAATAAAGCCATTATTGATACCACCCACGATCTTGTTGCTGCTTATAAGCCAAATCTGGCTTTTTACGAAGCAATGGGTCCTGAAGGCTGGAAAAGTTTACAAAAAACTGTCGCATACATCAGAAATAAAACCAGCGATATCTTTTTAATTGCTGATGCAAAACGGGGTGACATTGGCAACACATCGGCCATGTATGCCCGAACTTTTTTTGACACCTACGATTTTGATGCAGTGACAGTTGCCCCGTATATGGGAAAAGACAGTATCTCCCCTTTCCTGGAGTTTAAGGATAAATGGTCGGTTTTGCTCGCTCTTACTTCAAATGCCGGTGCTTCTGATTTTCAGTATCTCGATGACAAGTTATCCGGAAAAAGATTATTTGAACAGGTATTGGAGAAAGCTCAAACATGGGCGGGAAAAGACCAGTTGATGTTTGTCGTAGGTGCTACTAAAGCGGAGGCTCTGCAAGAAATACGTAAGATTGTTCCGGATCACTTTTTACTTGTCCCCGGCGTAGGTGCCCAGGGCGGCAGCCTGCAGGAAGTGGTGAAATATGGGATGAATGAGCATTGTGGCTTGCTGGTTAACTCATCGCGGGGAATTATTTATGCATCGGACGGAACTGATTTTGCAGAGAGTGCTCGTAGAAAAGCCAATGAATTAAGAGACGAAATGGCCCTTTATTTAGAACAAGCACATTTACGATAAATTAAGATTCCGTTCTTTGTCTGTCAATAATTAAACAACATTAATTATTATGGATCGTCAGCACATACCTTCCCGGTGATTCAATTTGAAATTCAAATCTTTTAAAGTTTCGCGACGTATATGTTTTATTCCATGAATAATAAGTTAACTTACATGTAAACGGAAAGCTTATATTTTCAAATCCCATATTATTACCATTCCAGAACTCCGTTCCGCTCGAAGAGATTGCTTTAAAATCAGACATGCTGATATCGTCATTGCTGTTAAGAAATACACGAATGGTTATCTGATTTCCTTCTCCCTGCCGCTGAAAACTGAAGCGCTCAATTCCGGTTTTTTCCAGCACCTTCGGTTCTTTGGGTACTTCTCCTACATAGTTATCATTATCCCAAAGCCCTTCCTTCACCGTCAGCTCGTTGTTTTCAACGAACATGTATTTCCCGACACCATGCCTTTTTCCTTTTTTCCATTCACCGTCATAAGCTTCACCGGTCGACCATGTATACACTCCTTCTCCGTCAGGGTATCCTTTTTTAAAATACCCTTCGTATTTATCAAGCCCCATAGCCACACCTTTTCCGTTGGCAAGCCCTTTTTTACATTCGCCAACATATTGATCAGCAATTGCAGGCAATAAGACGGTACATTGTTCCTGTCCGATAAGGTAAATCGGTAGAGCTAAAACAAAAATCAGCAAGTAGTTTTTGGTTGCGATTAACATAGCTGTAATTTTAAATTGATCAATTAAATTCCTTCTATAATTGTTGTCCAGTTGTGCGTGTCTTCAATTTCCCCTTCCTGAATGCCACGTAATGTTTGATACAACTTTGTGGAGTAAGGTCCGGGGTTTTCACCATACACAATAGTTTTATCTGTTGTACGGTCATATATTTTGCCAATGGGGCTGATAATAGCCGCTGTACCACAGGCGCCTGCTTCTTCAAATGTTTCCAGCTCCTCAAGCGGAACATGTCTGCGTTCAACATGCAAACCGATGTCTTTTGCGATTTGTTCCAGACTCATATTGGTGATGGATGGAAGAATACTTGTTGATTTAGGCGTGATGTATGTATTATTTTTAATTCCAAAGAAATTAGCAGGACCTGCTTCATCAATGTATTTCTTTTCCAGAGCATCCAGGAATAGTACCGAAGCAAAACCATCGTTATGCGCTCTTTGCGAAGGCCGCATTCCGGCAGCATAGTTACCTCCAACTTTGATATGACCTGTTCCCAAAGGGGCAGCCCTGTCAAAATCCCTTACAATTTCGATAGCTACGGGCTTGAAACCTTCTTTAAAATAAGGTCCTACGGGTGTTACAAATACCATGAACAGGTATTCATCGGCAGGCTTTACCCCTACCTGAGGGCCGCTACCCATCAACAATGGGCGCAGATACAGCGTTGCACCGGTACCGTACGGTGGAATATATTTTGCATTCAGTTTCACGGCGGTTGTAATAGCCTTTTCAAACAACTCACCTGGCGGCGGAGCCATAAGAATACCGTTAGCTGAGTTTTGCATCCGTTTGGCATTCTCTTCCCAGCGGAACAACCGGACTCTTCCGTCTTTCCCCCTGTATGCCTTTAGGCCTTCAAATGCCTCCTGCCCGTAGTGCAGGGCTGTTGCTGCCATATGGACAGGGATATACTCGGAAGAACTCACCTCAAGTTCTCCCCACTTGCCATTACGAAAATAACAGCGAACATTGTAATCGGTAGGGTAATAACCAAAAGGTAAATTACCCCAGTCAATATTAATATCTTCTTTCATTTTGGTTAAATTTATTTGGAATAAATAATCTTTGCTAAGTTACGTAATTTATGATTTATGTACGGACTTTTTACAAGAAGAAATATGAAAAAACCTTATTCCTTTTTTATCTTTTTGAACAGCATAGAGAATAGAAGCAATGCATCAAAGGTTCAAACAAGAGGTTTGGTGATTTAAGTATATGATAAGTTACTTGCAACTTCGTATCAGAAGCCGAAATCAGGAATCAACCATAATAACAAAATGATCATAACCAAAGCAGGCAACATGTTCATTACGTTGATCTTCTTAATTTCCAGAATATTAACCCCCAGACCGATGAGTAATATTCCGCCGACAGCAGAAAGCTCTGTAATATATAGCTGTGGTACAAAATCTCCCAACACCATGGCCAGCAAGGTAAGTCCGCCCTGAAAGATCAAAAGAGGAATAACGGAGAATAATACGCCAACACCCAGGCCTGATGCCAAAGCAATGGATGACACGCC
>QMPO01000151.1 GCA_003648625.1 Bacteroidota bacterium | reverse complement strand
TGGGCGGAGGGATATCTTCCTGAAGCCGGATGGGCCATTGAAGAGCAGAGGTCGTTTGCCGACCAGCAGTTTCAGGATGAACTGGATGCGGAAATCATCTACAACACCCTGGAACAGGAAATAGTACCCACTTATTACAAACGTAATAAAAACGGAATACCCGTTGACTGGGTGAAATACATAAAAAACACCATCGCCAAAGTAGCCCCTCATTTTACTATGCAGCGGATGCTCGAAGATTATTATACCCGTTTTTATGAAAAGCTGTTCGAAAGCGGCACTAAAATGAAAAGCAACGGCTATGATAACGCGCGGAATCTGGTACACTGGAAAAACAAAATAATAGCAGCCTGGGACAATATCAGCGTGGATTCGCTGAAAATACCGGATGTTAACAAAGGCTTTATAAAGTTTGGTGAGCATTTCGTAGCCGAAATCATCTTAAATATTCCGGGACTTGATAAAGAAGACATCGGTGTTGAAATATTGCTGGGCAACAAAACCAATGGCGATGTGAAGAAAATTGATTTTTCCATGGAGCTGGAACAAGTAGAATTTAAGAACGAAAAAGCAAAATACACCTGTAGTTTCCCGTTGAAGAACGCCGGAGTATATGATTATTCCTTCCGGATCTTCCCGAAACATTCCGGTTTAAGATACCGGATGGACTTTCCGTTAGTAAAATGGGTGTAGAACCATTGAGATAGTAAGGCAGACTCAGGATTACTGCCGATTTGGTAAATTGTTTATTTTTGTGACCGCTAAAAACAGAAAACTATGAGTTTATTAGAAGGAAAAGTAGCTTTGATCACCGGTGCTGCCAGAGGTATTGGCAAAGCCATTGCCTTAAAGTTTGCGCAGGAAGGGGCGCAGGTTGCATTTACCGACCTGAACCGTGATGAGTACATGGAAGCCACAGAAAATGAGTTAAAAGCATTAGGCGTAAAAGCCAAAGGTTTTGCTTCCAACGCTGCTTCATTTGAAGAAAGTCAGCAACTGATCGAAGATGTCGTAGAACATTTTGAACGAATTGATATTCTGGTGAACAATGCAGGGATCACACGGGATAACCTGCTGTTGCGTATGTCGGAACTGGACTGGGACCTGGTAATGACTGTCAACCTTAAATCGGTATTCAACCTTACTAAAGCGGTACAACGCGTGATGATGAAGCAGCGTTTCGGCTCCATCATTAATATGAGTTCGGTGGTAGGTGTGGAAGGAAATGCCGGCCAGTCCAACTATTCGGCTTCCAAAGCGGGCATGATCGGGTTTACAAAATCGATTGCCCAGGAACTGGGATCGCGAAACATCCGTTGCAATGCCATTGCCCCCGGGTTTATCGAAACAGAAATGACGCATAAACTAAAAGAAGATGTGCGTGAAGCATGGATCAAAACCATACCTCTGCGCCGATCCGGAAAACCGGAAGATGTCGCAGATGTAGCTACTTTTCTCGCCTCCGAACTTTCTTCATACGTTACCGGGCAAGTGATCAACGTTTGTGGCGGGATGAGCACATAAAAAAGATACAACCTCACTTAATCTAAACAAAGCCGGAATAATTCCGGCTTTTATTTTTTCTTTCTGAAAAGAAGCCTATTCTTTATATCGGGCACACTTCATGCTTCCGGCAAGGATGAAGGTGTTAGCTATGGGCGAGATGCCAACAACAAGGATTAAAGGTATGTAAATAATCCCTCAGTACAGTCCCCCGACTATACTGTTTAAAGTGTAAATCTCCTGACTTACAGGAAGAACACAAAATTAACTTCGTCAGGTATCTGGAAATAATTTTGCATTTGTAATGCGAATAATGAAATCTTTAACCGAACTCGGAAGAAGATGCTTATTCCAGCCTTTCAGGTCGAACCGGGCCTTGCGGGCAGCAACCTGAAAGGTTGAGAGTTTATCGCACCACCACCTTCCCGCTCAACATCACACAGTTGATTTCGGTTTTGTAATAATACAGGCCGCTCCGCACGTTTTTTGTAAACCATATGGTTTTTTTCTGTGCCACGGGCAGGCACGACACTTCACGCCCGAAAGCATCATAGATTTTTATTTCGGTTTGCCCTTTAACTTCAAACACCAAACTTTGAACATCAAACTCAAAAACAACATAGTCTTTTGCGGGGTTGGGATACACCCTTAATACCGTTGTTTCTTCCGGTGTTTCTTCCGTGCCGAGGCAGGTTTGCACTTGTGTGTATTTGGGCTCCGACCAGGCGCTTTGGCCGCAATCGTTCTGGCTGCGCACGGTGATAACGGCCGTACCTTCGTAATTTTCGGCCCAGCTGACCGTGGCGGCGGTGCTGTCGCCGGTGACGGTGCCGGCTGTTTCAGGCAGCAGTTGCCACGCGTAGCTCCACGCATTTTGTGCCGGGGCCACCGTATAAACCGTTGCGGCACCGCCTGCCGAGCAGGCCGTATCGGCACCGCAGGGAGTGTCCGGCGTAGCCGGGGCGTAGTAGGTGCAGTCTTTGAGTTCGAAGAGCCAGTAATCCGTATCCGGATAGTCTCCGTGCGGCGTGCATTGTACATCGTACGAAGGGCCGTAATTGGTTTGCGCGGCAATGACATAATCGTAATCATTCTTTTTCACTACGCCGAAATCTATCAGTTCATTTCTTGTTCCACCAATACATTGCTGCGACAGCAATTCTCCTTCACTGCTTAATTTGATAATCCAGATATCATTGTCATACTCACTTGACGAATGATTGCCTGACACATCGCCATCGTTAGATTTTGTTATTCCGTAAATTATTAAACTATTATCAGCTTCCTTCAAGATTTGTAACGGGTATTCACCTCTTGACCCACCATAACATTTTTGCCAGACAATATTTCCATAAAACCCCAATTTAACAACCCAAAAATCACTATTACCATGCCATCCAGAATCTGTTAAGTCACCATCTTCCGACCAACCATCTCCACAAAAAACATATCCGTCATCCAATTCAATTATTGCATAGACACTCTCATCACCGCTACCACCATAACAGTTTTGCCATTCAATATTACCGATGGAATCAAGTTTAAATATTACTGCCTCACTTTCATAGTTGAATGGATCACAGGTCAAATTGCCTCCGTTTCCAACATATGAAGACCCTCCAACTAAAAAACCTCCATCTGAGGTCTGAATTATTGAATAACCCCAATCAAAATCATCTGTACCAAAACTTCTGTCCCATTCAATATCTCCTTCACTGTTAAGCTTTACCAACCACATATCGTACATACCGAAATATTCTGTAACATCTCCATCCGGCGACCCCGTCCAGCCTAAAACAACTATTCCACCATCATTTGTAATTGTAGCATCCTGTATCATATCTATTCTGCTGCCTCCTATAATTTTTTCCCAAATAAGATTACCTATGCTATCAATTTTTGCAATCCAAATATCAATTGAGCCGGGATAAGGATCATAGCTTATATCCCCATCTGATGAGCCTGATGCGCCTATAAGGTAGAAATTGTTACCAGAAACCGGAATTATCTTTTCCCAAATTTCTCCATTTGAGCCTCCATAAGATTTTTGCCATAAAATACTACCAGAACTATCTATCGTTATTAACCATGCATCACTACCGCCATGATTATATGAAATATCACCATCACTTGAAAATGTTACACCTGCAATATAATAACATTCATTTGATTTAATAATACTATATGCTTCTTCATCATTAGTTCCCCCAAAGCAATGTTGCCATATTATCTCCATGTTTTGACCATAGAATGAATTAAAAGAAACACTGAAAATAAATAATACTATCAACTTTTTCATTATCGTTTAATTTAATATAATGAGGTGTTGAAGAAACTAATTCCAACACCTCATTAATAATTAAATGTTTATTATTTATTAATAATTATCTTTCCTGACTTAGTAAATTCAGAAACAGTTACCGAATATAAATAAACACCTGATTTAACATTTCGCGTATCCCAAATCTTTTGACCAGTTTTACCTTCAAGATTAAAAACCGCTATCAATTTACCCGTTACATCAGTAATTTTAACTAATCCGGATCCTTCGTATGGCAACATATAATTAAATGCCACCCAATCTTTTGCCGGATTGGGTTTTGTAGTTACATCCAGACCGTACACTTTTGCTAAATCATCAGGGTTTATAATCTCGCTGCTTTTATAACCGGTAGAATCAGAAACACTCAGACAGTTGCAGTAATGATAACCATAAGCAAATTCCAAAATACCTTTTGCTTGCACTCCGGCGGTTCCATTACTGTTCTCCGCAATTGACACGATATTTGTTATCTCCGTGCTATCCAGATCAAAAACAGTTCTTCCTTCATTTGCAAGATTAATTTGAAGATTAATTAAATCCATGTAATAAGCATGTTCTGTTAATTCATTTTCTGAATAGTTGTATAAATCAGGCATTATATTAGCAAGTGCCAGAGCATCTTCGTAATTGTTTTGCTCAAGATAAGTGGCAATGATTTGCTCGTCTGCTCTTTTGCCTCCTGCGTTATCAAACCAGTTGCGTAGTTCACTAAAATCTATAATGCTATCGTTTAAAGCACTTCTGATCATATCATAAGCCGCACGTGTTTTTATCTGGTTGTAATGAGCGAGTTGCTGTTCTAATACGGTTTTGTAAGTGGTGCCGTTTGCAACCTGCCTCAGGATATTTATCATATAATCAGGCAAAGGGTTTTCCTTATTTTCAAGGTATTGTATCAGTTCTTTCTTTTTTAGCTCATCCGGATTGGCTGCCATAATTTCGAAAATAACGCTTTCGGGCAGAACATTCGTTTTATCGGCTGCCGCTTTAAGTACTTCCATAGAGAGGTGTGGAGACTTGCCGAGCAATTCCGCCCGTAATTCCCACATCTCATCGGGCCAGGCGGTTTCCACGTCACTCAGGGTGGCATCAGTGTTGCCCCCGTCTTTCAGGTTGTCGTACAGGGCTTTTACATTGTTGTAATTTGCCAGGTTGTCGGCATAATCCTGTTCGGCCTGTTGTTTTTCTTCGGGGGATAAAACGGTTTTGATACCGATGCCGCCACCACCGCCACCACCGTAATGAGACGGACAGTTGTTATTAAAGTTTTTAGGTTTGTCAGTTACATAGAACTCCTTGTCATCATCAGGGTTTTCATTAGCACAAGTCATACAGAAATAATAACCAACTAAATTGTCGCCGCCATTGTAAAAATGCCACGTAACACCTGAAGAGGAAAATTTGTTACCGGTTACTTTCTGGTCACTACCCTGTTTGGATTGAATACCTGATTTGATATTATCTGGATCATTATCAGGTTCTACATAAAAATCAGAATAATTTCCAAAATTATCATTACAAAAGTAGGCAAGACCATGCTTAAAATCAGCAGGCAAAATGAAATTTCTACCAACCGCATAATTCCCATAGCTCAAACCTTCAAAAGTATTTTTATACACCTCGTCTGTTGATTGTGTTTCGGCAATGCGGATACCTGTGTAAATGCCCTGCGGAGCACCTGTGTACTTATAAAACTCATTCTCTTCAACAGCAAATCCGGTGCATTCATTCATATCAATACCGTAGCTGGCTGCATTACCGCCGCAGATGGCCTGGGCACCGGCATTGTCGTTGTAGCCGATATGGAACTCCGAAAACAAAACAGCGAGGTTGTTTACTACTGAGGCATACACCCCGGTAGCATTGTCGGTAAAGAGGGTGTGCTCAATGTTAAATGTTGATGTTTTGTCACCTCCAGCAGAAGCCCATACGGCGGTGTTAAACCCGGTAAACGAGCTGCGGTCCATGTCGGAGCAGGGGTCGTCGCCCGAAACACACCGTCCCAATACACTAAAACCGGCATCGTAGGCGGCAATGCCATCGTTCCAGTCGGAAACACCCTGGTCGGTTTGCAGCAAAAAGTCACAACCATGGAAATCAAAACCCCAAACATGTGCCAGGTCAATATGTTTGAAGAATTTGTTGTCAATTTCCGGGTCGTACAAATAGTTATTGTCAACTCTAAACGCACAGTTTGTTATTTTGCTGGCATTCCCCATTACTACCGTATTGCCTTCAACCGTAACTATGTTGTTGTAGTACAAGGCATGCAATGATTTGCTGTTGTTTACGAACCAACTGCTGTTGCCAATGAAGATACCACCGGTTTTGTTGTAATCGATATTTCCGTTTTCATCGGTGGCAGCAAGCAGTACGGCGGTTGCAGCATCTTCAATGGTGGCACTTTGCAACGATAACTTGCCCTGTGCCAGCGGGTGGCCTTCGTAAACCATTTGGTTGTCGTTGGGATTTCCCCATACTTCGATGCCTTTCCATTGTTGCCGCGGATTGCAGTTGAGCGATGTGAGGGTGGAATGATCCACCGTTAACACACAACCTGGCTCGATGATAATACCGGCCTCGGGACCGAACTCGTAAGTTGAGTTGTTAATTGTGACCACCGGTTTGTGTCCGGTATTCGGGTCGGGCATAATATGTATCCCTTTTTCAAATTTGTAGTTGGTTTCGGGGTAATTGGCGTTCGGCAGTATCATATCCTGGGTTATCACCCAGTAATCCGTTTCAAAATCATAGATATTCTCTTCTATCTCAAAAGTTCCGGCAATAGAATAACCGTTAACATCAACTATGGTATAACTGTAAACACCGCTACCGAGGTTATCTGCCGTAAAGGCCTGCAATGCTTCGTCCCAGTCGAAATCGGCCGACGGTTCACTTGTTATGGTGTAGGGTGCCGTTCCGCCGTTTACCGTTATTACTACCTGTCCGTCGGTTGCCCCGGGGCAATTTATTCCCAGGGTGGTTACGTCAACGTCCAGCGGATTGGCTTCGGTTTCGGGCAGAATGTAATAACGTTCAGCATCTCCGTATTTTCTGTAAGTTAACACGGTTTTTTCTTCCGGAAATGTATAAACGGCTGCTTCAAAGTTTTCACTGCCCGGGGTAAGCCTGCCCAGATTTGTTCCGTCGTTGGAAACGGCATATACTTTGCCATCGGGTGCAGTTTGCAGGAATGTCTTATTATAATTACCGGTACCGCTCACAGTTGTAAATACAGGACTGTTTATATTGCTGTAGTCCACCTTTACAATACCCGTATTAACGCAAGAGGCGTATAAAACAAAATCGCTAACGGGTGAGAACTCAATCCCTCCGATACGTCCCATGTTCAGATTGTATTTGTGCACTTCGGGTGTGCCGCCGTTCAGAACAACCAACACCAGTTCATCCTCCGGATTTGCCGAATTTCCGTGTATCCAGGCTATATGAGTTTCTTCATCTTCGGTTATTTTCAGTTCGAGGTTATAGGCATCAAAATCTGATTCGGTTAACCCGCCTTCCAATTCTTCAACAATAATAAGTTCACCCGTAACATTTTCAGATGTGATTGTCCATCTTCTTAACACAGAAGGATCCTCAGGAACCACCGGGTTGCCCAGACTGGCGGCATAAATATACTTTGGCGATTGACTTTTAGGTGTAATGGCAAACCCTACATACCCTT
>QMPO01000150.1 GCA_003648625.1 Bacteroidota bacterium | reverse complement strand
TCCTCCTCCGTTAGCACGAAATGTAAGTGTTTTTTTACCCGCATCTGCTCCTCTTCCAACAAAAGTGGCATTGTAAACGGTTCCGCCTCCCAGGGGAGTACCATTTTCGGGATCATCGGCGCCATCAAGTTCACCTAAGCGGTCACCGTCATCGGGGTCTTGTACAGCCAACCAGAACTGCCCTTCTCCGCGGTATCCCTGATCCCAGTCAAATGCATCATCTTTACAGTAAGCAGAGATCAGGTATTTTGTTTTAACAGTTCCTCCAAACCATTCGTAACCGTCATCGTTGTTGGCAAAAACTTCAATGTGTTCAATAACGGTTTTATTACCGACGGCTCCCAGAGTTAACCCGTTGATTTCGTTGTCGGCACCGATATTTGTACCGCCGTGGCGGATGGAAACATATTTGAAAACACCTGAATTGTCTTCGTCATTTGATCCGCCATACTCACCGCGGGGTTCGGTTGTCGGGATGCCTTCAATATTCATTTTGTCGGGAACCGTGTTCATGCGGGCCGCCCCGAGGATGATTACGCCACCCCACAAACCCTTGGCGGTTTTGGATACGCTGCCATGCAGGTCATCTGCTTCTGCCGTAAAAATTATAGGTTTATTAACAGTACCTTCTGCCTGGATCTTTGCACCGCGGGCTACGATGAGCGCACTGGCATTTTCACCCTGTCCGGGCTTACCTTTGATGATTGTACCGGCTTCAATAGTAATGGTTTGCCCCTGATTGACAAATACCAAATTACTGAGAATCCAGATTTTATCCCTAGTAAATGTCATGGTACCGGTACCTTTTCCATGGTCGATCACCGTAACGGTATTTCCGTTAGTGATAAATTCTGTAGCATTCGGATCGAGTTCAGGTGTATCATCACCCTTTTTACAAGAAGAAATGCTCAGAATAATACCGAGCAACATTATAATAGTCAGAATTGAATAATTTTTTTTCATGATTTACTTTTTAACTTGGTTTATATTAACATCTGCGGCAAAGCAACCAGAAAAAAAAGGAATTCGTGTTACGAAATAGTTAAGGAATGATTAAGTTAATATTAACACAGGAAGCCGCGTTAACAGAAATCAAAAACAATAAATAGATCAGACAATAAGAAGGTTACACCCCCGTACATCACTGTTGTCGTATCTGCCAAGCATTTCAAACGAAACCTCATCAGTTTTTTTACCGAGGTCTTTGGTAGCAATAAAGGAGCAGGAATAAATGTTAGCCAGATCAATGATATTGATTCCACCTGTGCTGCCATTATTCACCAATGTCAGCGGGTCGTTGATATCTCTGATAAGAACCTTCATCCACGGAGGTGTATGAAAAACACCTTCTTTCAGCGCATAGGCCTGCGAAAGCAATTCAGTCATACCGTATTCGGAATAAACCTGTTCCACACCAAAAGCTTCTTTTAAAACGGCGTGCAGCTCTTTTCGGATCATCTCGCGGCGCATGCCTTTCATACCACCTGTTTCCATCAACATGAGTTCCGGAAATCGGATGGGAAATTTTTCGGCCAGGTCGAGCAGGGCATATGTAACGCCCATCAACAACACTTTTTTGGATGTTGTTTTTAAATGTTTCAGTGTTTCCGCCAGCTGTTTGTAATCGTGCAGGTAAAACCCACTACGTTCATCCCCGCTTAAACCGATCAACTTGTTCATCATGTACACCAGTGATGAGCCTTTCTGTTCAAGATAAGAAGGCAACAGAGCCAGGATCACAAAATCCCCCACAGAACCGAATTGCTTCTCAAAATTTATTAAAAACGACTGTTCATACAATGCAAGCGATTTAATGTAATGTTCTGAGGTCTGCTTGCCTGTAGTGCCGCTGCTTAAAAAAATAGCTTTTTCCTTAAAATTGCCCGAAACAATTTTATGTGCTTTAAAAAATTCAATAGGTAGGAATGGAATTCCAGTATAATGACTGATTTCGGAAGGCCGAATACCTAAATAATCCGTAAAACTTTTATAAACCGGATTGTTTTTATACTGAAAATGAAATATCTCCAGTGCTGCTTCGTTAAATGATTCAGAAGAAGCAATGGTAAATATTTTATTTTCGAGAGTTGTTAAATCCGGCATAAGCTTTGTAAGATTTTACTACTTTAGTCGCATATTAATAAGGATGTTACGTTTAGCAAAAATACTGTTTATTCCGCTTGTTCTCTCGGGACTTATCTTTCTTTCGTGCAGGAAGTTCGAAGAGTATCCTGTTGAGCCGGCGATCGAATTCAAGGATTTTTTACTTGAGTACAACCTGGAAACCGGAAAGACGGAACGGGGTGTGCTGATCTTTTCCTATACTGACGGTGATGGCGACCTGGGACTTGGGCCTGAAGATACGCGACCTCCGTTTAATTTGGGGGGTGACTATTATTACAACCTGATCATTAAATATTTCGAACGCCAGAACGGTGTTTTTATAGAAGTGCCTTTGCTGGCATGGAACCCCGATTCGGCGAGGTATGACACCCTAACCTTTAACACCAGGTTCCCAAAACTGATTCCTGAAGTTCTCGATAAGCCGATCAAAGGAGTTTTTAACGACACACTTTTTATCCTGAACCCACTTTCTCAATACGACACGATCAAATTCTCTGCGTACATCATCGACCGTGCGTTGCATGAAAGCAACACCATTGAGACACCGCCCATCGTCAGGATAAATAAATAGGTTTTCAACTATTGTTATTTAATATTTTTATTTACGGGAATTTTTATCCTGAAACTTATTGCTAACTTTGCGTAACACCGGCAGGGACGCTTCATAAGGCAATTTCAATGTATGTAAGGGATTATTCTTCAAGAAAATACATCATCATCGGTTTTTTTGTACTGGTGGCATTGATCTATATTGTCCGTTTGTTCTATTTGCAGGTGATCGACAACAGGTACAAACTTTCAGCCAAAAATATTGTTTTGCGCTACGAAAAACAGTATCCGGCCAGGGGAAATATATACGACCGGAACGGGCAATTACTGGTGTATAACGAAGCTTTGTATGACCTGATGGTGATACCCGGGCAGGTAAAAGGTCTGGACACAGTTGCTTTTTGCGCGTTACTTCAAATTGACACTGCTTTTTTCAGATCCCAGATGGAAAAGGCAAGGCATTACTCAAACTATCGACCATCCGTTTTTCTAAAACAGATATCCAAAGAGGAATTTGGAATGATCCAGGAAAAACTTTACCAGTGTCCGGGATTTTACCCGGTAACAAGAACATTGCGTCATTATCCGGTTCCCGTGGCGGCACATGTGCTGGGAAATGTGGGCGAAGTGAACCAGCGGGAAATTGACAAAGACCCGTATTACCAGGCGGGTGATTACATCGGTAAATCAGGTATTGAAAAGTACTATGAGCCGGAACTGAGAGGAGTTAAAGGAATGAAAATTCTGGAAGTAGATGTACACAACCGGGTCAAGGGGAGTTATCAGAACGGTAAGTACGACACAGTAGCCATTCCGGGAAAAGACCTGATACTGAGCATTGATGCATCCCTCCAGCAGTACGGTGAGCAGCTGATGCAGAATAAAAAAGGAAGTGTTGTTGCCATTGACCCGAATACAGGGGAAATTCTGGTTATGATAAGCAGTCCCGGATATAACCCGAATATGCTTGTCGGGCGCCAGAGGTCGGTTAATTTCGAGCGTCTGTTGAACGATACGCTGAAACCTTTACTAAACAGAGCGGTTATGGGAACATACCCGCCGGGGTCTACATTCAAAATGATCAATGCCCTGGTGGCATTGCAGGAACATGCTATAACACCCGGAACTATGTTCACCTGCCAGGGAAAAGAATCAAGACCGATCAGATGTACGCATACGCACGTTTCTCCCTTAGGATTAAAACATGCAATCCAGGAATCGTGCAATTCTTATTTCTGGAATACATTTAGAAACACATTAAATCTGCCCAAATACAATGACCCGAAAATTGGCTATGAGCATTGGTATAACGATATAAAAAGTTTTGGTTTTGGCAGTAAATTCAATACCGATATCCCGTACGAAGTAAGTGGAAATATCCCATCGCCTGCCTACTACGACAAAGTCTATAACGGAAGATGGAATGCCTTAACGGTAAGGTCGCTGAGTATCGGGCAGGGAGAAATTCTGGTTACGCCTCTCCAGCTGGCTAATCTGGTGGCTATTATTGCCAACAGCGGCTATTATTATGAACCGCATTTTTTAAAAAAAATAGAGAACTTGCCTGACGACAGTACTTTATATGGAAAAAAGATATGGACTGCTGTGGAGCCGAAATATTATAAAGTAGCACGCGAAGCGATGCTGGAAGTGTTTGAAGCAGATCATGGCACGGCACGTTATTACAAAATGGACAGCATACAACAGTGTGGCAAAACCGGAACAGTGCAAAACCCTCATGGGGAAGACCATTCGATGTTTATCGCCTTTGCTCCATACGAAAATCCGCAAATAGCCATTGCTGTTGTAGTAGAGAATTCAGGGTATGGTTCTGCCTGGGCAGCTCCTATTGCCAGTTTGCTGATGGAAAAATACCTGACGGGAGAAGTGAAAAGAGCCTGGTACGAGAAAAAAATGCTGGAAGGAGATTTGATACATAACAAAACAAAAGACAAGGAACATTGAAAAGCAGGGAAAGTATCATAGGTAATGTTGACTGGGTAATTGTGTTACTCTATTTTCTACTGGTATTTTTTGGCTGGCTGAGTATCTATGCCTCTTCCGGTGGAGATACGGCAGGTTCTGTATTTGATCTGTCGACACGCTATGGAAAGCAGTTGTTGTGGATTGGGCTGGCTGTTGTTATGATCGTTGCTGTGCTCCTGATTGATGCCAAGTTTTTCTCCTCATTTGCTTTCGTGTTTTATGGTGCAATGATACTGGTGCTGATCGGTGTTTTATTGTTTGGAAAGACTGTTGCCGGGTCAAGATCATGGTTTCAGATAGGTAGTTTTGCTATTCAGCCGTCTGAATTTACCAAATTTGCTACCGCGCTGGCAGTTGCCAAATATTTAAGCATGACACATGTGGATATGAAGAATCTGAAAACACCCGTTATCGCCATGTCGTTGGCAGGGTTTCCAGCACTTTTAATCCTGCTTCAAAACGATACCGGTTCGGCTCTTGTTTATGCCTCATTTGCCCTTGTGTTGTTTCGTGAAGGCTTTTCCGGCTCGGTGATCTTCTTCGGTTTTGTATTGGCGGTGCTGTTCATTCTGACACTGTTGTTTGGCGAAATTTATATGATCTCAACTATTGCTTTGTTGCTGATTCTGTTACTTGTCTTTTTCCGGAAGACAAGAAAAAATTATAAATCAATCATTGCTTTGTTTCTGCTGTCGTCGGCATTTGTTTTCAGTGTTAATTACGCATTTCAAAACGTACTGGAACCGCACCAGAAAAAACGGATCAATGTGTTGCTGGGTATCGAAGAAGATTTGAGAGGTGCCGGCTACAATGTTAACCAGTCAAAAATTGCCATAGGTTCCGGCGGCTTCACAGGTAAGGGATTCAGGCAGGGCATGTTGACAAGGTACAATTTTGTACCTGAGCAAAGTACCGACTTTATCTTTTGCACGGTAGGCGAGGAGTGGGGGTTTATGGGTACTTCTGTGGTGATTCTTCTTTTTTTGGGATTACTGGTACGCATTGTGGTGCTTGCCGAGCGACAACGGTCACGGTTCAGCAGGATTTATGGTTACGGTGTAGTTTCCATCTTGTTTTTTCATTTTGCCGTGAATATCGGCATGACTATTGGCCTGGCACCTGTGGTTGGTATTCCTTTACCTTTTTTTAGTTATGGTGGTTCTTCATTATGGGGATTTACCCTGTTACTATTTCTTTTTGTGAAACAGGATGCTGACAGGCTGAAAGTATTGTAAACAAAAAAAGGGAACCATTCCGACTCCCTTTTATTCATATAATTTGTTGTTTTATTTTTGAACTTTTACATCAAAAGTAATGTATGTTTCATTGTAAGGGTTATGTTCAATCTCTGTAGAGATCACTTTCATAATACCTTTTTTACCAGCTTGTGTTTCGAATGCAATGTAATCACCATCAAAAATACCGCGCACTTTTATTTCAGTACCAATATCTCCTACAGTTTCTTCAATGCCGTCATAATCGAGGATATCCCAATCGGCAACATCCACTTTCTTAAAATAAGTTTGATTTTTGTTATCAGTGATATAATCGTAAGGAGGATCGAAACCAGGTAGTTCGGTCCACATCTGATGGAGGTTTTCCGAATTTGGCGACTGGAAAGACAATTCTTCGTTTGTCCTGAAAACGGCATGGTGTGTGAATACAACATCAATTAAAGTAGCCGTATCGGCATTTGCCGACTGGTCCAGGGTAAATCTCTCATTTGTTGTCGAAGAATAAAAACTAAGGTTTGTTGCTGCCGTTACAGGTCCGTCAGCCTGTGCCTGCAAAACAACTCCTTCGTAAGTTGACATGCCCGTTTCAACAAGGACATATTTACTGAGTAGTGTGCTGTTGTCCTTTGTGCTTCCGAAGTAAATAAACTCGATAACCGTACCGACAGGTATAACATCGGTAACTTCGATACTCAGGTTAAACCCGAATGATTTTGTATCTGTTGTAAAAGTTGTGTCAAGAATAATCTGCGAGATAGTTCCTGCCTTATACGAAATTTTAGCTGTTTGCAACGGGTCAACACTGCTCCAGTTTACCTGGTAATCGACAATTTCACCAACAGTCACTTTTAAGGTATCATCGGCAGGTGTAACTGTAATAGTTGGTGCTTCAGAAGGTGTAGGGTTGTCATCATCACTACATGAAGAGAAATGAAACATAATTAATGTAAATGCGAAAAGTAATAAACTTAGTTTTTTCATAAAAATAAATTTAACGTGTGTTAATAATAAGAAATCGACTATTTGTTTAATAGCAAACGTGCAATAAGAGAAAATAGTGCCAATACCGGGTGTTAATAGAACAAAGCCCTGTTGTCTTTGATTTCCACAGCTTTCTCAAGGGCCCTGTAAGGATAGTCCTGGTTAACCCTTTGCGTAAAGCTGTTCAGTAAGACAACTTTATTTTGTGTATAATCATCTTTTTCAGGCGCTTTCGTTATCTTCTTAACATCGACAACAAAGGCAGCACCATATCCTACGATCGGATCGGTAACTTCCGGAGGGTTCGTTCCAAACACGGTGCCGATAACTTTGTTTTCAGCACCAAATCCCTGAATGTTCCTTGCAGAGAAAGTTAAGGCAGCAATATCAGTCTTCTCGAGGTTCAGCCCTTCGGCTATTTTATCGATGTCTTTTCCGTAAGCCTTCATTTTTTCGGCAAGCACTTTTCCTTTCACCTCGTTGGTCACAAACCGTTGGATTCTCTCTTTGACATCTTCCAGGTCGGGGTAACCTTCTTCGGTTTTCGATTTAAGAACGGCAACCACAAACATATCATCCAGATCGAAAACGGAGGATACGCTTCCCACTTCGGTATTTTCGTTGAATGCCCAGTGAATGATCTGACGTGGATTTTTCAATCCTGCAATGTAGTTACTCATCTTC
>QMPO01000149.1 GCA_003648625.1 Bacteroidota bacterium | reverse complement strand
TGTTCGGATGAAAACTTTCATTTTTTCTTCAGGAGACCATACAATAAAAATGATCTCGAATTCACCTTCTTCCAGCCAGTCAACACAAGCAATGTGCGACAGGTGAATATAACCTAACCTGTCCTTCAGATAAGTCAGAATGGAAGGGATACATTGTTTGTCAACATTAAAATCCAACCTGTTACCATCAAATTCCTTTTCGGTTGCATCCGGAAAGTTTGCTTTGATGTGGTTTATTAGATTTTCTTTTATTTCCTGCATGTTTCTTTAGTGTTTTGTGTGTTGTAATATAGATCTGACATTTTTATACCACAACTTATAATTCTTTAACTCCTCTACCAGTTATACTCAGGCATTACCCAATTGGGGATGATCTTCTTCTGATTACCCTTGTACCATTCCAGGTTTTCCTTGTATTTGGTCGCGCCATTGGCTTTACCTTCAGCTATCAATTGTTGTAACTTCCCAAAACCGGCAAGCACTGCTTCAGGCCTGGGCATACATCCGTTGATGTACACATCTACAGGAAGATACTTGTCCAGAACTTTAATTGTATTGTAAGAATCGTAATACATACCGCCATTAATGGTGCAAGAGCCAAAACCTATAACGTATTTGGGATCCTGCATTTGCTCATACACCCTGATAACCCGTTTAAGGGTCTTTGTTGTCAGGTATCCTGTAATAAGCAGCACATCAGCCTGGCGAGGTGTGGCAGCTCCTCTCACGCCTAATCGTTCAGCATCATAACGGGAAGTCATTGTAGGAGGTATTTCAATTGCTCCGCAACCTGTTCCGTATGCCAGAACCCAGATAGAGTGCTTCCGCGACCAGTTCTGGATGATGTCTACTATCTTTTGTGAATTTTTATCGTTAATCATTTTCTTTTTTATTATTCTGTTGAATCCTTATATTAATACCACTTCTTTTCTTAAAAAATAGCAGCATACAGAAGTGCAAGAAATCCAAAAAACAGGGGCCATCCCCAAAAATACTTAATGGCCTGCTCTGTCCTGTACCGGGGGCTTACCGTTCCGTAAAGCATAGGAATCAGATAAATCGCGAATGTTTTAATCAATAATTCAACAATGTTGCTTGCACCGCCCAGGAACAAGTCAACATAGAGTGTCAATTTGGCGAAAGCGAAAATTGAATTTGACGACATCAGCGTAAAAAGGTATTTACCTCCGTTTTCCGAAACCGGACCTGAGGCAAGCTCTGTAGGTGCTCCAACTATATCAAACGGGGAATACCTGAACATACCCAGCATGGCCAGTACGGCAGCAATGAAAGCAAAAGGCGATGAAAACATCAGCCAGACACCTTGCTCCTGCTGGATATTTATCAAATCAACAATAGAAGTTGTTTTGTATTGCATCATCAATGCCACCAAGGCCATTACCCAGGGGATTTCGAAACCCACCATCTGACTTAAACCACGCGTAACACCAATGGCCGAATTGGGGTTTCCGGTTTGTCCGGCACCTAAAGCCATGCCAAGAGGGCCAAAAACCATGATATATAAAAGGAAGATAAGGTCTCCCTTAAAATTCAGGTTGCTAAACCACTGGTCGCCTGTGAGTATCGGAACAACCAGTACTGACATAATAGATGTGATCATCATAAAGGCAGGCCCAACATGCTGCATAAAACCATGATGAATAGCAGAAGTTTTTGAGGCAAGCTTTAATGCATCAATAAAGTTCTGGTAGAAGGGCGGACCTTTACGGTTCTGAATCCTTGCAGTGATCTTACGGCTTAATCCCATATAGGTCAATCCAACAATAAAAGCCACAATGACCGTTATGATTGCCCCTAAAATTTTATACCAAATTGATTCCATTTATATATACATTTAATTATCCGAAAATGGTGTTTTCAATAATAACAACAACACGACAAATATGACTACATACATGGCGTAGGTTTGACCATTCCCTGTATAGATCCTCCGGGTAAAGTCAAACAAGGCTTCCATACCATTGGCAAACCCATTGTAGTATTTATCTATCTGACGACGCATCAATGGTTCCACAGCCCTGAAAAAGGGTTGCATGAAATTCATTGAAAAAGTCAGGTTTTCATGTTCTTTTGGCACCTCACCTGAGGAACTTATATCTTTTGTAGTTACGTATCTTGTCTCTTTGTATCCTTTGATGGTAAGGAAGGTCAGGAAGAAAAGGAAAATCCCAATGATCGTATAGACAATGGGTTGCATGGCAACCTGGTTGCCCCATTCGTTAAATATAACCGACATTTCCCACAAATGCCCCTGGGTGTTTGCATAACCCAGTGTCTGCATAGCTTCGTTGATCGGATTTAGAATTAGTCCTGGAAATACACCCAATACAAAGGTACTTACCGCCAATATTAGCATAGGAACCACCATCATAGCCGGAGCTTCTTTCACATGACTCCATTCTGTTTCTTCCTGCCCAAGGAAAAATCCAAACAGGAATTTATAACAATAAAGAAAAGCGGCTGTACTGGAAAAGAAGATTACAATAACCAACAGGTAATGATCACTTACTATCAATGATTCGTACAACATCCATTTGCCGATAAACCCACCTAGCGGCGGAATACCTGCTAAAGCGATAATTGAAAATAGGGAAGCAAGAAATGTCCAGGGCATCTTTCTGATCAGGCCGGTAACTTCTGTAAGGTTGGACGTACCCGTTTGTCTTTCGATAGCTCCGACAACCATAAACAGCGTACCTTTAAACAAGGCATGCATTACGGCAAGGAATAAACCCGACATCATGGCCAAAGGAGTACCTATACCAACACCAACTATGATGTATCCAAGCTGACCAATAGATGAATAGGCCAGCAATTTTTTTGCATCATCCTGTTTAATCGCCCACAGGGTTCCCATCACAGCAGTGATACCTCCGAGCCAGGCAATTACTTCCCTGAACCAGTGTCCTTCCGGAATATGAGAAATCAGACTGACCATGACGATCACCATCCCGTAAATACCCATCTTTGATAAGGCTCCTGAAAATATACTGGAGTAAGCCATGGGTGCATGACTGTATGCTCCCGGTGCCCATACGTGCAACGGCATCATGGCACTTTTAACACCAAATCCAATGAGTAACAGGATTGGTATCAATAATTGCATGTCAAAACTAAAACCGGGGAAAGACTGAACTAAACTGTCAATCATCATACTTCCTGTCAGCGAATAAACCACAACGATAGCCATCAGCATGGCATAGGCTCCAACAGCACTGAATATAAAATATTTAATTCCAACTGTCTGTACATCCTTACCCTGATAAACTACCATCAGGTATGACGACCAGGTCATAATTTCCCAGAAAATAAAGAAAGAAACCAGGTCGCGGCTGAATAAAATACCCAGCATCGACATGATGGTCAGGATGTAATTAAAATAGAAGAAGCCTGTGTTTTCTTTATTCCGCATCGCCGATACGGCATAGATAGCAGCCATTAATCCCAAACCTGCAACGATAAGAGCAAAAACATAACTCAATGGTGTTATGCCCCATTGAAATGCAAAACCTGCGGCTTGAAAACTAAAAGTCTGGCCAATTGAAATGTTTGTAAAAAACAAGACAACCGGAACAAAAACGGAAGCCAGAAATAACACCTCTTTGAGAATGCCTTTTAACGCACTGGCTAAAAAGGTGAGGATGGCCCCGCCTAAAAAGATAATAAATATCAAAATTATTGTACTCATATTGATCAGGCTTAACGGGTTAATGATTGACCTAACTGTAAAACATTATTGATGTATTGATCTGTATTCATCAAATCTTTGGCGGCATTGTGTAAAATACCTGTAACCGCATCGGGGTAAAAACCGATAATCAGAATAGCGATCGCCAGAACAAACATGGCAACCATAGCATTGATTCTTGGTCTATGGGGTACAACGCTCTGCTCCTTGCTGTATTCCTGGAAAAAGATTCGGTTAACAACACGGAAATAGTACACTATTTCTATCACACTAACAATTAATATCAGAACGATGATCAACAGCAAACCTTCGTTGGCAGCAGCTGATAAAACGGAAAGTTTACTCCAGAAACCGGCAAAAGGAGGCAAACCAACGATGGCAAATGCACCCAGAGAGAAAAAAGCAGCCATCAAAGGCATCCGTTTCCCAAGGCCATTCATTTCGGCAATTTGCTTCTTTTTTGAATTAAAAACCAGAGAGCTTCCGCTGAAGAAAAGCAAAGGCTTGATCACGGCGTGGTTAAGCATCAGGAACAGGGCGGCAAATACGCCTTCGTGTGTTCCGATGCCAAAAGCAACGATAACCAGTCCCATCTGACCTATACTGGAGTAGGCCAGCATTCTTTTAAGTTTTTCCTGCCGCAATGCAGATGTCTCTGCTACTATTAAGGTAATTAAACCAATGGCTATCAAGAAGTCATATGCGCCCGGAACATCAAACAGTGTGAAGATCATCCGGATGATAGCATAAACCCCGGCTTTCACAACGATACCTGCAAAAGCAGCTCCTACAGGGCCGGGAGCCTCGGTATAAGCATCAGGGGCCCAGCCGTTGAGTGGAAATATTTCCGCTTCAATACCAATGCCCGTAATAAAAAAGATGAGGGCAATTATTTTATACGTTGGGTTCATGGTGTGCATCTTTGAAGCAATATCAGCCATGTTCAAAGTACCCAGCTGTGAATAGAGAATGGCAATGGCAACAAGTAAAAAAGAAGAAGCCATGGCTCCCATCATAAGGTATTTGAAAGAAGCTTCGGCGCTGTTTCTACCTGTATAGAAGGCCGTAAGAGCATAAGCTGATATGCCTGTGATCTCAATAAACACAAACTGGTTAAAAATATCACCTGTAATTACAATGCCAATGGCTCCGGCAATGAGTAACATCAAAAAGATGAAATACTTTTTAGCGGGCTCAAAATCCACATTTCGTTTAAAACGGTAACTGAACAACCAGACAAGGAATCCCAAAGCCGACATTAACGTAGCTAAAAATCCTGTTAGCGGACTGAAGTCAAGGTTAATTCCCCATGGTGCCTGCCATCCGGCAATGGTTTCCACAATCGTTCCGTTATAGCTTACATAATACAACAGAGTTGCCGAAAGAATCAACATGTAAGCCAACACGAGGCCCGGAATGATCCTGACCAGTTCTTTCCAAATCATCCCGATCAGCGGTATGACAAACGCTGCCAATAACGGGATTGCTATTAATAATACCGGGCTTCCTACCATTTTAATCTTTTTATTTCGTCAATTTCTAACGTATGATGATGTCTGTAAAGTCTGATGATCAGTGAAAGGGCAACTGCCGTTACACCAAAACCGATAACAATGGCTGTAAGCACAAGTGCCTGAGGAACCGGATCAACCATTTGCGCAGCGGCCTCCTCATAACCTGGTGAAAAGATAGGCGCAGTACCACCTTTAAGGTAGCCGATGGTAATGAGCAAAAGGTGTATTCCCCCATCGATGATGGACATGCCAATCACGATTTTGATGAGTGATCGTTTTGTGAGAACAGCATACAATCCTATTAAAATCAGCAGGATTGAAGCACCATAAACACCATATTCAAGAATTTCAAATAATTTATCGTCCATTGCTTTAATCTTTCTCGTGTAAAATAGTATAAATCAAACCCGTGAGTTCAGCAGCTACTTTAAAACCAACCATGACATAAATAATGCCGATGACACCGCCGCTGAACAGATTGTTCAGAACGCCTGCAGGCAAAAAGTTTTGAAGGAACGTACCTCCGTTCATAAAACCAAGTAATCCGATTCCTACAAAAAATATCCCTGCAAACGACTCAATGTATGAGAGTGTGTTATGACTTACGGAGAAGTTTTCATAGGCGATTAGCATCAGCAGGAAGCCGGTGGCTATGATGGCACCTCCCTGGAAACCACCACCCGGAGACAAGTGTCCGTGAATAAACACATAAACTCCCAGCAAAATAATAGCGGGGAACAACAACTTCGATCCTGAGCGTACAATACTGCTGGATGAAAACAATACGGAACGGTCGCCCGTCTGGTGCCTCCTTTTATACAGGATTCCACCCATGGCAGATACCGCCAGAAACAGAACCGTTACCTCTCCAAGGGTATCAAACCCCCTGAAGTTAACCACAATACTGGTAACCGTATTAGCCACATGCAACTCAGAGACTGTTTTTTCAAGGTAATAATCCTTAACTCCTTTTTCAAAACGGGTTACACCAAGGCCCAGGCCGCTGAAAGCCTCAAAAAGATGAAAGCCTAAAACCGCCAGAATTAATATAACTAAAAACTTCTTCATTTTAATGGTGATTTTAGGTTGTCTTTTTTATTGTAATCATCCTCATGTCGCTTTGTATTGCGAATGGTAATCAGGAAAATAATGGTTGTCAAAGCTACTCCAATAGCTGCTTCAGTTAAGGCAACATCTGGCGCCTGAAGCATGTAGAAAACAGCCGTCAACACCAAACTGATCACTCCGGTTGCAATAACCGCATAGAGCAGGTCTTTCTGAACTACGGCATATACCGCAGCGCTCAGCATCAGGATTAATAAGAAAAATATCAGAATAAGGTAAATCATGAGTCTTCCTCCTTCTTTTCGTTTTCAACAATTTCTTTATAAGCATCCATATTCTCATCTTTACTAGTGATCAGCGGATACCGTTTTCCTTTATACATGGCCCTTGCCAGTGCATGTGAACTGATCGGATTGGAGAAGGCAATAAAGATTACAATAATCACTGCTTTTGCCATCCACATCCAGCTTGTTTCAACCATCAGGAAACCAACGCCAAGGATGAGGCTCATGCCACCTAAGGTAGTGGCTTTGGTTCCTGCCTGCAAGCGATTATAAACATCAGGCATTCTGAAAATGCCCAGGCCGCCCAAAAACAGGAAGACACTTCCTATCAGCAGAAGCGCGCCGCCAATAATTTCAAATAATGTACTCATAAGGCACCCTCCAAATATCTGGCGATAACAATCACACCAATGAAACCAAGTACGGCATAAACAAGAGCGACATCTACGTATATAATCCGCCCGAATAAATAGGCAAGTAAAAACAAGCCGGCCACCAGAATGGTTGTCAGCGTATCAAGCGCTACAGTTCTGTCGCCTGCCGTTGGCCCTTTAATGAAACGTATGGCTGCCAGAAACAAGCCTACGATCATGAAACTAAAAGATATATAAATTATATAGGTCATGACTAAAAGATTTTTAACAGAATTTTTTCAAATTGTTCGGCAATCTCGGTAAAAGCTTTTTCAGGATCCGTTGTCTTAACATCGATCCAGTGAATGTAAAATGTGTCATCGATAACATCAACTGTCAATGTACCCGGTGTAAGGGTAATGCTGTTGGCCAGTACCATTTTTGAATAATCAGTGGTCAACTTGGTTTTGAACTTTACAATACCCGGATTAATGGGAAGTGAAGGTGTCAACACTCTGCGTGCCACATCAAGATTCGACTTAATAAGTGCCACGATAAAAATAAACAGGTACCAGATCATGTATACAATCCGAATTGGCTTTAAAATAGCTAGTGAACAACAGGTAAATAACCTGATCGATAAAAACGAAATGATCATTGT
>QMPO01000148.1 GCA_003648625.1 Bacteroidota bacterium | reverse complement strand
GCATTGATCGACCCTTTGAATCACCATAATTTACAGGTTGTTCCCGGTAACAGAAAATCAAAAATTGTATTTCCACACACAGGTAAACAAAGGAATCCCGGAAGGAATGTAATTCGGGTGGCCGGTGAAGGGGGTAATTTTGTTTCGTCCCGTACGGGACGGAATATTCAATAAAAATCTATTCAATCAATGTTTAATGCCTGACGGCATTGATTATTCATGCGCATCACCATAATCTACCGGTTTAAAAATATACCGTTTATCATAGGGTACCTGGAATTTCTCAAGAAAATCAAGGTATTCTTCTGCAAATGTTCTTTTTCTATGGTGATCTTTCTGATTCCTGATGTAGTTAATCACCTGGTCAACCTGCGATTTGCTGTAAGAGAATGCTCCATAGCCTTCCTGCCACGAAAACCGTCCGTTAATAAACCCTTTTTGGTTGATCCATTTTGACGAATCACCTTTGATATCCTGCATTAAATCAGACAACGATTGTGTTGGCCGCATACCAAAAAAAACATGTACATGATCTGGCATTCCATTAATGGCCAAAAGCTTATGATCATGATTTTGGATGATCCCTGTCATGTATTTATATAATTCGGTTTCCCATGCCTTTTGGATGATGCAAACCCGGTTCTGAACAGAAAAAACAGCCTGAATGTGTATTTGTGTGTAGGTATTTGCCATAATGGATTGAGTTTGTTTATTTTTTCAAAAATAAAAAACAATCAGGTATGCATCCAATCTGATGCACACTTCTGAATCCAGTAGTTGAATGCGTCACAAACATAAAAAACAAGAGGGTTACCTATGCTTCAGCCAGTACGACGGGTTGAGCAGGGTTTTTCCTTTCCACACCTGAAACTGCAGTTCGGTTTCACCGTTTAGCGTTGTATGCACGCGACCTATCGGCTCTTTGGTGCTCACTTTATCACCCTCCGAAACATACACCCTGTCGAGGTTGGAATAGACGGTAAAATACGTGCCGTGTTGTATGATCACAGCTTTCTTGGTGCTGGTAATCGAGGTCACACTCACCACCCGGCCGTCAAAAATGCACCGGGCTTCCCCGTTTTGCGCTATGGCAATATCGATCCCATTGTTTTTTGTTTTTACCTTTTTCAACACCGGATGCTGGTGAATTCCAAATGATTCGGAAACAACACCGCGTTCGACAGGCCAGGGCAGTTTACCCTTGTTCGCAGCAAACGAAGAAGAAAGTTTCTTTTCTTCGGGCGTCGGTGTGTATGTTTTGCTGCCTCCTGTGGTTGTATTCGGTTTTGTCGCTTCAGCGATGATCTCTTTAATTTTTTTGTTCAGCCGGGCAGCTTCCTTCTCTTTGGCTCTTAACTGCGCTTTAAGTTCTTTTTCTTTTTTCACCAAACCGTTTTTCAGCCTGTCTTTGTTAATTTGCTCCACCTCCAGGCTCGACAGCTGCAGGTTTTCATTTTCGAGCAGGCTCTTTTTCTCTGCATTTTGCGCTTTCAGATCGTCCAGCGTCTGTTCTTTTTTTTGCTCCAGCTGTTTGATGTCTTCGGCTTCATCACGGATAAACTTACTCAACTGGTCAAAATAACGCAGCCGCTGATACGCCTGGTTCAGGTCTTCAGCCGAATACAAAAAGATCAGTTTATTATAAGTGTCTTTATATTTGAAAACGAAATAAGCCAGTTTGGCATATTCCTTCTTCAGGTCAACCAACTCATCGTTCATGTAAAGCAGCTCCTGTTCCGTCTTTTGGATGGTTCGCTCCAGTTCATAAAGTTCACTTTTGAGCGTAGCCACCAGTTCACTGCGCTTATTGATCTTGCTGTTCAGCAGGTTCAGCTCGTACAGATAGTTTTTCTTTGATTTTTGTGTCTGCTCAATCAGTTTGTTGGTATACGCGATCTCCTCTTCGAGTTTCTTTCGCTTTTCTTCCAGTTGTTTTTGTGTTGTTTGCGCAACAACGGACAAGCTAACGGTTGCGAGCAGGAACAATAAACCATATTTGAAAAGACGATTCATTATTTGTGAGAAGTAATAATGAGTTGCTCGTATTTTTTAGGAATGGTAAAAGGGTATCGCAGGGGTTGGTCAACCACTGTTTTTCCGAACCTGAGGTTTATTTCGATGGATGTGCCGGAGGAGATAATAATATGCATGATCTCCGGCAAAAGCATTCCGTTTACTTCATGGTACTGATCATAAATAACTTGTAGTTTTCTGTTGTCATCGCCCAGCTCCTTAAGCACCACTTTTTTAATCTTGAATAGTTCCGGGTCGAGCCAGATATTCTGCACCAGCACTTTTGAGCTTACCTCCCCGCTTTTCAGGTATCTTTTTATTTTTCGCCGCTCCTGAATGGTGATCCGGTAGAGCCCACCATCGATGGAGGATTTGAATTTACTGACATCGTACTGCGTCAGGTCGTTGCCCAGGATCATCGCTTCCATAATGGAATAATCCAGTGTGGTATTTAATATGCTGTCGATCAACGAATACGCTCCGCTGAAATACGTTTTGTTTAAGCGGTTCATAAACTTCACCGAGTCATCACTCAACGAAATCCGCGCTGCTTCAATTCCCAGTGCCGGCGACAGGGTGATCCAGATCAGGCTGTCTTTTTTAATACGGAACTGTCCTCTTAATTCGGTTTTTTTCTTTCCCTGGTAATAGACTACATTGAATTTTGCACTCAGGTAGCTGAAATCCACCTGATTCTCAATCATTTTGTTGTATAAATAATCAAAGCCGTATTCCTTAAGCGGTTTTTTTAACACCGACCGCGTCGACTTACACGAAGAAATCAGTAAGCTGCCTGCGATCAGCAACAGGAAAAGAGCGGTTTTTCTATTCATAAAGTTTTTTATCATTCACTTTTTTCTTTAAAAGATCCGAGTGATTATCTTTGGTGAGTGCTTTTTCCCAGAATTCGACAGCTTCATCGGTACGGCCCAGCCGGTACAGGATATCACCATAATGTTCTGTAACAACACCGCTGCTTTCACCGCCGTTATTGTATGCTTTTTTAATCCATTCAAGGGCCTCTTCATATTTTTCCAGCTTATAGAGTACCCACGCATAGGTGTCGAGGTTATTCTGGTTGTACGGATCAAGTTCTACGGCTTTTTTGGCCATACGTTCCGCTTTATCAAGTTTTACCGAATGCAACGACAGGTAATAGGCATAATTATTAAGAACTACATTGTTTTCGGGGTTCATCTCCAGCACTTTTTCGTACGATGCGTACGATTTGTCATAATCGCCTAATTCGTTGTACGTATCACCCAGGGTAGAATAAAACTGCTCGCGCAGGGCTTTGTTGTTTACCACGTAATCCAGTCCCGACTCAAGATACGCTTTGGCTTTCACATAATCTTTCAATTGAAAGCTGCTGATTCCGGCAAAAAAGTAGGGCAATGGGTAATTCGGGAAGAAATCGATGGCTTCTTCCGAATCGGTTAACAGTCCTTCATTATCTTCCAGATACAGGTCGCAAAACAACAACTGCTCCCAGATTGCGTAGTTCTGCACATTTTCGTCGAGGATTCTTTTGAAAATATCCCTTGCCTTCTGGTACTCGCCATTCTCGTACAGCATGGTGGCAAAAAACGTATCGGCCAGTGGTTTGTCGGGGTGTGTCTTTTTCAATATCCGCGACAGTTCAAGCGCCTGTTCCTTTTGGGTCTCATTCAGCTCGCCGCTGTAATAGGTTATCAGCAGGTTGATTTTTGTATTCAGGTCAAGTTCAGGATTAGACAGGCCGATTTTGAGTTCTTCAAATGATTTTTCTTCGTCCCCGTTCTTCTTGTAAAAATCGGCCAGAGAAATATGTACATACGGATCCTCAGGGTTCAGCTCTTCAATTTTTTCATAAGCCCAGATTGCTTTATCATTCCAGTTATTCTTTGAGCAATACTCGGCATATAAGGCATAATATCTCGGTTCGCTGGGGTTCAATTCAATAAGCCTTTTGTATTCTTCAGCCGCTTTCTCCTTCTCACCGATCTTGTCGTAAAGTAACACCTTCTGCTTTGTCAGCGGCTCGCTCATTCCGGCAGCTTCTTCTATTTTATCGTACATTTCTATCGACTTCCTGTATTCGCCGATGTAGTTGTACCCGTATGCCAGTTCATGTAAGAAAGACAGGTCGGTGGGATATTCTTTTACAAGGTTTTCATAAACGCTGATGTATTCTTTGTATTGCTCATTCATCCTGGCGACATCGGCATACAGTACTTTATACCATTTGTTTTCGGGATCAAGCTTCATGGCTTCGCGGGCCGGAACAAGGGCCTCGTCATTTCTTCCCTTTGCCTGCAATATGCGTGCTTTCTCGTAAAGTACTGCCGGGTCTTCGGGGTTAACGGCCAGCGCTTCGTTGAGCAAGGCAAGCGCCTGGTCCAGCTCGCCCAGTTCTTTCTTCAGCAAAGCTTTCGAAAACATATCAGTTGCCTTGTAGCGGTCCTTTTCTGTAAGGATTTCCTTGTCTTTAGCGGTTTTCTTCGGCCCGGAACAGGCTGCCAGTAACAGCGAGAAGAGGAGCATATATATTATGAAGGTGATCTGTTTCATTTATCTCTTTTATTTCTTTCCTGTATGCCCGAACCCTCCGGCACCGCGTGCTGTTTCATTTAATACATCCACCTCTTTAAGTGTGGCATGCTCATGCGCCGAAATGATCATCTGCGCTATTCTTTCCCCGTCTTTTACCACAAATTCCTCACCTGACAGATTTACCAGGATTACTTTTACTTCTCCGCGGTAGTCGGCATCAATAGTTCCCGGTGTATTCAATACCGATACACCGTATTTGTATGCAAGGCCGCTGCGCGGACGTACCTGGGCTTCGTAGCCAACCGGTAATTCAATGAATAAGCCTGTCGGTATCAAGGCGCGTTGTAAGGGGGCTAAAACAACATCCTCCTCCAGCTCAGCTCTCAGGTCCATGCCTGCCGAAGCTTCTGTTTCGTATTTGGGTATCGGGTGTTTCGACTTATTGACGATTCTTACCAGCATCTTCTTATTTTCGGGTTAATTAATGAAAGCGCAAAAATAATCAAAATAAAGGCCCCTCATTATTCCCCGCCGTTAATCTGCTTTTTGCGTGGCTAAATACCTCTTTTCTCTGACTATGATGAGTCCTGCAAAACTTAAAAGCAACACTGTGTGAAACAGAAAAGCCAGATAATTATTTTCGATGGTTACGGCACGCGAAATATAGTAGATGAAACCCGCCAGCAGCGTGTAGGCTGCTATTTTCTTCAACTGGTATTTAATAGGATAGATCCTGCGTCCCCAGAAATAGGAGATAATCATCATACTCAGATAACAGAAGAAATTGGCCCAGGCCGATCCCAGGTAGCCGTATTTCGGGATTAATACAATGTTCAGCACAATGGTTACCGCTGCTCCGGTAAGGGCTATAACGGCACCGTACAGCGTTTTATTCGTGAGTTTGTACCATACGGACAGGTTGTAAAAAACTCCCAAAAACAATTTTGCCGCCAGCACGATGGGAACAATCATCAGTCCGGCCCAGAATTTCGGCCCGATGAAGTACTTAAACACATCAATAAACATCGTTACGCCCAGAAAGATGAGTAATGTAAACAGTACAAAATACGTCATTACTCTGCTGTAAGTTGCTTTTGCGTCTTTCTTTCCCGATTCGGCAAAGAAGAACGGCTCGGCAGCATAACGAAACATTTGTATAAACAAAGTCATCAGAATGGCCAGCTTGTAATTGGCTCCGTAAACACCTATCTGGGCCTGCGCATCAACGTTGGCAGGTAAAAGGTATTTCAGCAAAATTTTATCGGACACTTCATTGATCATGCCTGCCATACCGATAATTAGTATCGGCAGGCCGTAGGCAAGCATTTTCCGGAGTAGCTGCTTGTCGATGATCAGGCGGAACAGCTTCAATTCGGGTATCAGCAGAAGTAAGGTGGTCAGGGAACTTAAAAGATTGGCGATAAATACAAAAACGATGAGGTTTTCATTCCGGTAAAAAATCAGTTCCTGTGTGCGTTCGCCAAAATATTTTGGTATGACCAGCAGCAGCAGGAAATTCAGGAAAATATTGACAAGCACCCCTGTGATCTTGATAAATGAAAATCTTCTGGCTTTGTTCCGGAACCGCAGGTAAGCAAACGGCAGCGACGTAAAAGCGTCCAGGGCAACGATCACCGCCAGGATCATTATGTATTCGCTGTTCCCCTCATATCTTATAGCCGTAGAAATATCCTGTAAGAAAATTATGATAACCAGCACGAACACTATGGAAGTAAAGAAAAGAGACGTCGTGGCCGTATTAAAAACCCTTTTAGGATCCTTTTCTTTGTTGGCATAGCGGAAAAAGGCCGTCTCCATACCATAAGTAAGTATGACCATTATTATAGCTACCCAGGCATACAATTCCGTGATCTGTCCATAGGCATTCTGGTCGAAAATACGCGTGTAGAACGGTACAAGGAAATAATTCAAAAGGCGGGGAACAATGGTTCCCAGACCGTAAATAGCGGTTTCGCCTGCCAGCCGTTTTATAGGATTTATAGCCATGTATACTGGTCAAAAATAGGGAATATTAATGATCCGACGGGAAAAATCTTACGATCAGCATCAGGCGAACTTTCCAGCCACATAACTGCCGGCTGATGACTCTACTCCCTTATGCTTCTGTGTTTTTGAATTTCAGGTAAAATGCCGTGCCCGTTGGACCGGATTCGAAGGTGATGTCCCCTCCTGTTTCGTTCATAATATTTTTTACGATGGCCAGTCCCAGACCCGTACCTCCCGATTTTGTTGTAAAATAAGGCTGAAACACCCGGGATTTAATATCCTTGTCAATACCTTTACCGTTATCAGCTATTGTGATTTCAATAAACTGCCCCGACCTGTGCAGGGTGATGTCGATTTTACCATCTTCGGCGCCTTCCAGCGACTGAACAGCGTTTTTAATCAGATTATTGAACAGCCGCAACACATCTTTTTCAATGGCTTTGGTGTGGTATTCAGCTTCGTCCGCCTTGATGGTGAACTGAATATTTTCATTGTTTTTAAATAACAGTACGGATGATTTAATTATCTGCAGCAATTCTACCTTTTCCATCCTTTTGATGTTCGATTTGGCAAAATCTGAAAACATTTCAGCCACTTTATCCAAGGTGTCAATCTGCTGTATCAGCGACTGGCTGATGGAGTGTATTTTCTCTTTTTGTGCCGGGTCGTTTTCATTATATGCCTTCTCCAGATGCTGCACATTCAGCTTCATCGGCGTCAGCGGATTTTTTATTTCGTGGGCAATCTGCCGTGCCACTTCCCGCCAGGCACTTTCTCTCTCCGAATGTTTCAGCAGTTCGGCACTTTCCTCCAGTTTATCCACCATCTGGTTGTATTCCCTGATCAGTAAGCCGATCTCGTCGTTACTTTCCCATGCAATCCGTTCATTTTTTTGATCTATTCTTATCTCAGATAAACTTTGTTGCAGAACCACCAGGGGCTTTGTAAGGAATCGTGACAGCAGAAGAGCTATAAAGATACCGATGATACCCGCTATTACGAAAAGATTCAGGAACGTAAAAATCATCATATAATACGCCTTTTT
>QMPO01000147.1 GCA_003648625.1 Bacteroidota bacterium | reverse complement strand
TTATTCACCTACCGCATTAAAAAACTGGTTGTGGTCTTCCTTATTTCCGGTATTTTATTTCAGTTGTCTTTGTTCGTTAACCGGTTCCATGAAGAGTCATTATTTGCCCACAGGACGCAGGTGGTTAAGGCTATATCTGCCATGGACTATACTTTCGTCGGAACCAGAAGGGAATCGAAGTTGCTGAAGGAACGAAAGGAGGCAATCTGGATAGAGAAAAAACAAACCGGTAGCTTGACTTATTATGCTGATCTGGAGGTGAAAGACCCGTATTTCAGAGGGCAGAATATTGTGAATAATATAGCTTATAAGGGGAAGTATTCCTGTAAGGTAGATTCGATTCAGCCTTTTGGTGCTACCTTCGTTACAAGGATGAAATCATCAGAGATGCCCACTCAGGTTACCTTGTCGTTTTACGTAAAAGCAAATGGGATAGAGGATTTTATTCTGGTATATGAGGTTCGGAATACAGAAAACAGTATCTGGAAAAGTATGGATTTGAAGGAGAAATATATTCCCGGTCAGGAATGGCGGTTTATTAAACTGGAATTTGAATTGCCAGAGATTACAGAGGATGAAACGGAAGTAGCCATGTACTTCTGGATGAAAAATAAAAGCGGGGCCGTATTATATGTTGATGATCTCGAGTTGGGATTTAAATACTAAAAAAACCTGCTTAGGCTCAATTCTTTCTCAATTTGGCATCCATTACTTATACTGCATGCTGATACGGATTGTCGTGTCGTTTTTTATATCCAGCAAACATTCGTCGAATTTCGGCCGCGAAAGCCACACGTGGATGTTGTTTGAGAAACCGAATCCCTCGCGTGGATAACCAATGAAATTATAGCGCATTTCTCCATCGGCATCTTCATCATCTAATACGGCAATAGCATACGTGCCCGGTTTTTCCAGCTCAATGCTGGCCGTCATTTTACCGTCTTTTAGGCTGTCTTTAGGAAAATAATACCTTTCCACGTCTTCATCCAGCCAGTGTTTTTCATGACTGTAGATAGTCACTGAAACCTCTCCATTATCATTCCGGATATTGTCAAACTGAATGGTAAGCGTCTGTGCCTGAAGATAAATACCTGTGATGATGAATAGTGCGCTTAAGAAATACTTGTTGTTTCCCTTCATTTTTATCTCATTTTTCCAATGCGGCAGGTGTAAAGTTGTTTTCTGACAAGTTTGATCCGTTTTGTAACTTATCGATTGTCAGGATTGATTTACGCCCGTTTTGCAGGTTATCCATTTCCATATTCCGTGCCAAATATTTCCCATCGCATACTTCTTTGTAATCGCTGATAATCATTTCTTTATAAAGCTCGTCGTTCAGATCGTAATAAGTGACTTTGTAGGTGAAATAACTGTTTTTATCAATCAGTGCTATTTTTTTTGAGAAACCGTTATCGTATGCCAGGTCGTCGTTCATAGGTGCTGATTCGATCTTCCAGCACAATATCCCGTTGAATTCTTCTGTTCCGAGAATTTTATACGTATAATCGTCCAGGTTGGGTTTACTCATATCGGCATTGGAAAATTCAGAACCCATGAAACTCTTCCCTTTTTCGCTGCTGATAATCCGGCGTACTTTTCTGATGGCAGGAAGATAGATCCACATATCATCATTTTTATTTTCATAATCGTACACCAGCAAGCCTGTTCCTTTTACATCAGCCGGAGATGTAAATTTAGTGATGATCTTTGTGGTTTCGCCGAATTTTTTAGATGCAGTGGATGTTTTCCTTATCCGTTCATGACCTTTGGTATCCATTATTGTCAAAGTGGATGTCATTTCCATCGCATCTATATCTGTTACATCAAGTGCTTTTGTGCTGATCTCTTTGGCGTTCTGCGACCATGAGGCCGTGCTGATGAACAGCATAAATAAGGTGAATAATACACATTTTGTTCTCATAGTTTTATTTTTTAAGGTTTTTTTTCGAGGAATTTTGGTTTTATCAAAAGGCAAAGTGCCGGTATCAGGATCAAGGCGCACAGCAAGCAAAGCAGTACGGAGAAAATAATCAGGAACGCAAAATATTTTATTGTTAAGAAGGAAGATACAAAGAGGATTACGAATCCCAGCATCACGGAAAATGCGTTAATGGTGATACCTCTTCCGGTTGTTGTAAGCGTTGTAGCAATAGCTTCTTCGTGCGATTTCCCTGAGCCAAGTTCATATCTGTAGCGCCAGAAAAAATGTATCGTATAATCAACGCCGATACCGATAGCGATAGAAGAAAGCATGGCTGTGCCAATATCCAGCTTGATCCCCAGCCACCCCATCGTTCCGAAGAGTGTTATTACTGTAAACAGGAGGGGAAGAGAGCCCAGTAAACCGGATACAAACGACCTGAATATCAAAACAAGCAGCAATGCAATGATAAGGATGGCAAATAGCAGCGAATTGTATTGTCCGTGCACAACTGCTTCGGCAAGCTCTTTATCTACAAGGCAGTATCCTCCGATAATACTTCTGTTGGGGTCGTCAACTGTCAAACGGTCAATCTCATCGATCACATTGTCGAGGGCATTTTTACTGTCGGCCCTGAACTGTACGATCAATAACGCCTGCGTGTAATCAAAGTTAACCAGGTCATCAAAGTCTTCAGGTTCACCGCTCATCGAATAGAGTTCGATGTACTGGGCCACGGCTTCACGGGTATCAGGGATTTTGTCGTAGAACTCATCACCTTTATCATTTATAGCGCGGCTCATGATCTTCAAAATGGAAGCAATGGACATAACACTCCCGACGGAAGGATTTTTCTTTAACTCGGTTTCGTAATGATCTAACCGTTGGAGCAGCTTCGGGTCTTTCATGTCTCCTTCGAAAAGGACTGTCAGGTATTTTGTTCCGCCAAAGTCTTCATTTACGATGGATGTTGCCTGGCGGAACGGGTGTTTGGACGGGAGGAAATTTTCCGAATTGGAATCGACTTGCAGATGAACGATCCCTGCACCGGCCAGTAACAAAAAACTACCGAATACAAAAAGGATTACTATCGGCCTGTTCGTTGATAATTTAGCCAGTCGGGAAAGGCCTTTCTCAATAATTCCCGCTTTTTCCTGCGTCAGCGATTTGAGTGCTTTCCCTTTTTTCATGGTTGCCATCATGGCGGGAATAAAACTGATACTCAGTAGCAGGGCAAAAGCAATACCGAGAGATGCTGCAATTCCCAGTTGCTTGGCAGGAAGTAAAATATGAACGACAAGCCCGAGAATACCTGCAATTGTTGTGAGCCCGGTGATAATCACCGGCTTTTTTAAATGGTACAATACGTTTTTCGTAATCTCTTTCATTGACCATTGTGGATTTGCCGCATTCAATTCCTGGTAACGGGCAATAAAATGCACGCCATAGTTATTGGCTATGGCGATCATCATGATCGGGGCCAGTATGGTAATGATACTTAATTCCCAGCCCATCAGAGGGAAAAACCCGAGCGAAATAACTATAGACATTGCGACCACCAGAAACGGCAGGGCAACGCTTTTCCACTCCCTGAACGACAACAACAGGAATAAGATCATAATAAGCATGCCAAGAGGCATCAGGATGAGCATATCCCGGGAGATATCCGAATTAACCTGCACACGCAGATATACCGTACCGCCTTTGTAAACGGTTTCGGATCCCGGGAACTCATGCAACGTACGCTTAATAGTATGTACAACCTGTTCATCCGTGATGCCGCTGGCAACTTTCAAAATAATAACCGTTTTTGAAAAGTCTTCTGAAACAACCAGCTTGTAAGCCAGTTCGTTCTGCCTGATCTCTTTCCTGAGTTGCTCCCTTTGTATTTCTGTTTTGGGAATTCTTTTAATTACGGGGTCCACAACCATAGCCCCATAGGCGCCTTTTATACTTTTTGTGTCGTACAGCGAAATGACCCCATCGAACTCGTTTGCTTTATGAAACGCTCTGCTGAGATTTTTTAGCCGTGTCAGGGTTTCTGTATTGAGCACATCTGTAGTTTCGAAGATCAGGATCACGGGATCAGAGTTACCAAAAAGCGAATCTGTCTTTGCTTTGGCAAGCATGGCAGGAGTGTTTTCGGGCAGGTATTTTTCCAGGTCGGGGTTCACCTTTGTTTTAGCCAAAGGGATGGCTGCCAGTACCGTGATGATGATCGGAATGATGATGAACCACCAACGATATTTGATAATGAAATGTTCGTATTTCATAAGTTGTCTCTTTTTAGAAACTGACCTTTATTTCGACAAATCCTCCGCTAAGCACATCAGTGGCATAACTGAATACTGATTCGTCAGGTCCTGCGTAGTACATGCCGCCGACAGCCGTTTCCAGATAGTCGGTAATCTTCCAATTGTATTTCGGCCGTATGAACCACTCCTCTGAGGTGATGTTGTAATACCCCATGAGTTCAATGTTCATGGTTTCGTGTGCAAATCGTTTTGATAAAGAAAGCGACAGCGCATGATTCAGTTTTTCCTGCTGGAAGAATATTTTCCGGTCGAATGCCGTAAGTTCCCTCAGGATCATATCATTTAAGTTTTCCGGTGGCGGAAGATCGTCCAGCGAAATAAAATCGATGGTGTACTTCCCAATGTATTGTAAAACTGTTACGATACCCCAGAAACTATGCTCAACACCTGCAACGTAGCTTATATCAGGATTGGGAATATACATACTGTCCTGGTAGTGCGATGTGTAGTTGTATGCTGCCTCACCGCGTAGAATCCACGAACCCAGAGGGATGTCAAAATCAGTGCCGAATGTATTTTTCTGATAGGGCTGTGCTTTAAGCTGAATGGAAGGAATAAATCCGTCCCAGCTGATATCATGCACACTAAACCCGTAAAACGGATCATAACCGCAGAACCAAGAAACGGAGAATCCTGCCTGCGGAAGGTCGAAATTGAACCGGGCGGCCAGCGAACCATTGGTAAATGTTTTAGCCGGAAGAGCGGGGTTGGTGAATGTTGTGTATTCGCCCAGGTCAAACAGATCGTAGCGATAAACCGAAGGTTTGTAAATAGGAATGGCTATGAATTCGAAGTTTATTTGCGGTGTGATGTACCATTTTGTCTGAAGTAAGAAGTTCGGCAACTTCTGGTCGTCGGGATCAGCGGTAAGAAAAAAGTAGTCGTACGGAGAGATGTTATCAGTGGGGTTAAACCCGTCCATGCGCCCCCAGCTGATAATCCTGGCACCCAGGTATAAATCGAACTTATCCGACTGAAAACCAACATAGGTTTCTTTCATCTGAAATACAATTCCCGTGCTGTCGAACTGACTACCGGCCCTTAAACGGAGATCGGTGAACAAAAAAGCCTTCTTGTATGCCAGTTTTCCCTGTAAAGCAAATTCTGCAAAAACAGAACTGTAATCGTAAAATTTGCTGCCGCCATACAACGACCCACGTCCATAACCGCTAAAGTCAATCTGCAGTTTCTTTTCATCATCCTTGTTAACAGTATTTTCAAATAGCCCTTGTGCAAAGCCATTCCCTGATACCAGCCATAAAAAAAACGGAACTAAAATGAATTTGTATTTCATGGGGGCACTTGTTACAAATTATGTCTGTACAAGATTACTAATGAAACAATAAAAATCAGTACAAGGTGCGAAGTGTGGACAAGGAGTTCAAGTCCGATTAATGCGCAGGAGGTCGGACAATGCTATACTTCGAGCGACTTTTTATATTGAGCTGGTGTCATCCCCGTTGACTTTTTAAATACAGAATAGAAAGAGGATTTACTGTTGAACCCGCATTCGTAGCCAATGGCGTCGATGGAATAGTTAGCGTATCCGGGATCAACCAGCATTTTTTTAACTTCACTTACGCGGTATTCATTCACGAACTGGTAGAAATTTCTTCCAATTTCCGTGCTCAATACTTCCGTGAGTGTGTGCCTTGGCAACTGAAGTTTGTCTGAAACCTGACCGATGGTCAGTTCGCTGTCGAGGTACGGTTTGTCTTCGTTGAAATAATCTTCCAGCATCTTCTTTATCCGTGTTTTTTCATCTGAGGTAAGCCGGGGGTTCTTGTATTTTTCCTGTTTGTTAGATGAAGATTGTGGATAGATCTGTTCCTGCAACAAACCGTAAAATGAGAAAATGTACACCAGCACCAGCAAAAAGGCGAATGAAACCAATTGTGAATAGGTGGCTATTTGTGTCACGATGTTGATGATGCCGAGCGTATATGCGATGATCATGAACGACATGTACAACACGATGACTGTCAGCAGCCAGCCCAGCGTTATCTTTCGGTTGATGGTGGAAAATTCATTCCTCAGGTTGATCCGGTATCGATGCACACTGACCAGACTCGGGGCGGAATAGCCAATGAAAGAAATCACGGAAATGACGCTCATAGTCACCCTGAACCATGTGGAAGGATCGATGCGGTAAAAATCTTCCGGGATAAACTCTACCCCCCAGATGTAAGAGCCCATTTTAACAAACAGATAGGGCAGCACATGCCACAGTTGATACCATTTCAAGCGGTACCCCGGATTGATGAGGGCTTTGGAGTAGAAATAGATCAACGGGTTGAAAATCAAAAAGGGGTTTGTCAGGTGGATGATGCCTGTTGAGAAGTCGATGGCTGTAGTGAGAAACTCAAAGACAATGATGCATAACCAGGCAGTGAGTATCTTGTTTGCCAGCGACTTATCCTTTCTTAATAAAAGCAGGATGATGGCCGAAAAAAGTGATTGTGCAGCACCTATCCATAGCAATACTTCCATAGGTTAAAAATACATCAATGAAATGAAAAATCAGATGTATTTTAAAATTAATTAAGAATTATAAAAACGGATCTTCTAAACCGGTTAATTTTAAACTGATCTCCCATAACCGGTCCTGTACCTTTTTGTCGTAAGAAAGAGCTGATGACCGGCTTTCCTTTGCATGGACAAAATACATCCCGCTTACTCCTTTCACCTTTGTCGCATCAGCCACAAATACCGATGTCTGTGCACCCTCTTCTGTTGACGCCCCACCCATACCCCAGCCGGCATGCAATAATTTAGTTGAGATTACACCCGGATGCAGACAATTGGATGTAAGCCCTGTGTCCTTTAGCATGCGTGCCAGTTTGTAAGCGAACAAAACATTTTCCAGTTTAGATACAGCATAAGCATTATAACCATCGTAGTGTTTTTCCCCGTTCAGGTTGTCAAAGTCGATAGTGCCTGCCTGTGCCATAGAACTTACATGAACGATCCGCCCTTCATCAGCGGTTTTCAACAGATCCAATAACTGCAGCGTTAGTGCAAAATGTGCCAGGTAGTTGACCATAAATGTTTTTTCGAAGCCATTGGGCAGGATGATTTTTTCCGTTTCAAAAACACCGGCATTGTTGATCAGTACATCGAGCACCGGAGCAATCTCTTTCACCTCGTCGGCGAGTTTCTGCACTTCACTGAATTCTGTCAGGTCGGCATTCAGATATACCACATGGTCGTTAGCGGATTCTTTTTTAATGTAGGCCACCGCATCCCTGCCGCGCTCACTGTTTCTTCCGTGCACAAGCACCCGGTAGCCCCTTTTGGCCAGTTCCAGTGCTGTCTGACGCCCGATACCGTCAGTCGATCCGGTGATCAGAATGGTTTTCATGCCGTTTCTT
>QMPO01000146.1 GCA_003648625.1 Bacteroidota bacterium | reverse complement strand
TCCATTTCCATCGTCTGTTTTGTTCCCAGCAGGCCCACTTTCCTGAAGCCTCTTTTCAGTATCTCATTACCCGTAGCATCGGCAATATGTACCATAGGCAGTCCTGTCAATTCCTGTATCTCGTCAAAGGCTATATGCGTGGTATTGGCACATAACGCCAGCCCGTCAACCTTTGCTGATTTTAATCTGACAGCGGCTTCCCTGAGCAGCCATTTGACCCCTGCTATATCATTTTCCCGGTTGCACAAATCCAGATCGCCATAATTTAAGGAATACAATACGCAATAGGCAAAATTCAATCCGCCAAGACGTTTATTGGTCATCTCATTGATAAGGCGGTAATATTCGGCACTTGAAACCCAGCCTGTCCCACCAATTAATCCTATTGTTTTCATCGTTATTCTTATTTGCGCAACATCATTATACCTGTAAAGCTACGACAATTCCGGCAAATTCGCTTACAGGTGAAGTAACTATAAGTATTTGCATAACTTTGTAAACAACTAATACTCATTTTCATGATATTGATAATTGACAGCGGCTCAACGAAGGCCCATTTTGTATTGCTCGGGAGCGATGGAATTTCTGCTGAATACATAAGCAAAGGTTTTAACCCATACTATTACGACCGAAGCGATTTTTATAATTTACTGAGGGATGAGTTGTACCTGAAGATCAAAGGGAAAAGGGTTGAGCGGATTTATTATTACGGTGCCGGTTGCTCATCGGAAGTCAACTGTTCCATGGTAGAACAAACGCTGGCCATCTTCTTTCCTTCGGCGGAGATCCTGGCGGAACATGATCTGTATGGCGCTGCCATTGCACTTTTCGGAAACAGCAGAGGGATTGCCTGTATTTTAGGAACGGGTTCCAACTCGTGCCTGTGGGACGGCGAACATATCATGGAAAACGTACCTTCACTGGGTTATATGCTCGGCGACGAAGGCAGCGGAACTTACCTGGGAAAGATGGCACTTGCTGCTATCCTGTCGGGTGAAGCAGATGCTGGAATTGCCAAAGCATTTTATCGGGAATACAGATTAACTTTTTCCGAAACGCTGGAAAAGATCTACAGCAAACCCTATCCAAACCAGTTTCTGTCAACTTTAAGTTTATTCCTTGCAAAGCATATGGATAATGAATGGTGCCGGGAAATGATTCGGAAGAATTTTAACGATTTTATAGACAAACAGATTTCAAAATATACGGACTACCAAACAACACCTGTCTCTTTTATCGGATCCGTGGCTTTTCATTTTCAGAGCATCCTGAAAGAAGTGCTTGACGAACATCAGATAAGCCTCGGGAAAGTGATCAAACAACCTATGGACGGTCTGGTGGCGTATCATAGTGGGAAGGTCAGTTAATGGTTATTGGTTATACGTTATTGGTTATATGTTATTGGTTAACAGGTTACATCAGTTCCTGCAGATTTACAATCCCGATAATAGTACTTTAAAATCAGAAAACCTTTCGTATTTTAATCTTACTTACCGGTAACAGACGTCAGGTAATCCATTATCTCGTTAACAACCCCCGCTTGAGTCGGATTGAACCACCGGATGTCCTTGTCACGCTTAAACCAGGTCATCTGCCGTTTGGCAAAGCGACGGGTATTGGTTTTTATCTTCTCCCTGGCTTCTTCCAGCGACATTTTACCATCGAAGTAATCAAAGATTTCCTTAAAACCCACCGTATTTAACGCATTCAGATGTTTTTGGGAATAAACAGCACGGGCTTCTTCCAGCCAGCCCTGATCAAACATCTGTTCGGTTCTGCTGCTGATTCGTTCGTTCAGCAGGCTACGTTCTATTTCGAGACCGATTTTTAAAATCCTGAAATCCCGTGGTTTCCCTTTGTTCTTCCGTAGTGATGTATAGGTTGTTCCTGTTTGCATACACACCTCAAGAGCCCGGAGTAACCGCTTGGGATTGTTTCGATCGACCACTTCATAGTATTCCGGGTCGAGTTCTTTCAACTTCTTCCGGAGTGCGCCAAGTCCTTCATCAACATACAGCGAGTTCAATTTGCTCCGTAATTCCTTATCCGGATCAGGAAGCTCATCAATTCCCCGGCAAACCGCATTAATATACAAGCCAGAGCCCCCCACCATGATCATCTGCCTGTATTTCTGGAATTTAGCATCCAGCAGATGCAGTACATCCTGCTCAAAACGGGAGACATTGTAATCATCTGCAACAGACAGGTGTCCGATAAAATGATGCGGCACGCTGGCTAATTGCTCCTGATCCGGCGCTGCCGTACCTATAGGAATTTCTTTATAAAACTGCCGCGAATCGGCTGAGATGATCTCGGCATGCAGTCTGCCGGCTAACTCGATCGCCAAGTCGGTTTTACCCGATGCTGTTGGCCCCACCAATACGATAAGCGTATTTTCTCTGTCAGCCACACTATTTTTTTTCAGGGTTTTTGATCCGCTTTTTCACTTTCAGGCCTTCTTTAGCTGCCAGTTGAAGCAGGTAATCGTACGCGTCTTCAAAGTTATTGTTGATCTCACCTTCCAGGATAGCTTCCCTTATAGCCATTTTCAGATCACCCACTTTCCTTGACGGTTTCAGGCCAAAGGTCTCCATGATCACTTCCCCGCTTACGGGAGGTTGCCAGTTTCTCAGGCGATCCTTTTCTTCCACCTCATCAAGCTTCTTGCGTACCAGTTCAAAATTCCTCATATACCTTTTTACCCGGGCATCATTCTTTGATGTGATGTCGGCTTCGCACAGCATCATCAGGTCATCGATATCATTCCCGGCGTCATAGAGCAACCTCCTGATGGCTGAGTCTGTTACATGGTCTTCTGAAAGAACAATAGGCCGCAGATGCAGCTGCACCATTTTCTGCACATAACGCATCCGGTCGTTCATCGGAAGTTTCAGAAACTTAAAGATACGCGGCACCATTTTAGCACCAATAAACTCGTGACCGTGGAAGGTCCATCCCACTTTCGGATCGTATCTTTTCGTCACCGGTTTGGCAATATCGTGCAGCAGCGCACTCCACCTAAGCCACAGATCATCCGTTTTTTGTGCCAGGTTATCCAGTACCTCCAGTGTGTGATAAAAATTATCCTTATGGGCATTCCCGTTGATCACTTCCACGCCTTTCAACTCTACAAACTGAGGAAAGATAATTTTCAGTAAGCCTGTATCTTCCAGGAGTATAAATCCTCTGGACGGCTTGTCAGAAAGAACGATCAGGTTCAGTTCATCAAGTACCCGTTCATTAGAAACGATCTTTATCCGGTTTTTATTCCGGCTGATAGCTGCATAGGTATTTTTTTCAATTTCAAAATTGAGTTGCGTTGAAAACCTGATGGCACGCATCATACGCAGCGGGTCATCTGAAAATGTAAGATCAGGGTCGAGCGGTGTTCGGATGATTTTATTTTCCAGGTCTTCCAAACCGTTAAACGGATCCAGTAACCGGCCGAAGTCTTTTTTCTGCAGGCTTATGGACAAGGCGTTGATCGTAAAGTCTCTTCTTTTCTGGTCGTCATCCAGCGTACCGTCTTCCACCAGCGGTTTTCTCGAGTTTCTCCTGTACGACTCTTTACGAGCCCCCACGAACTCCAGTATCCATTCACCTTTCCGTACCATGGCCGTTCCGAAATTCTTGAAATACTTTGCCTGCACACCACTTCCCATCTTGTCGGCCACCTTTCGCGCAAATGCGATACCACTACCCAGCACAACGAAATCAATATCTTTCGAAGGTCTTTCAATGATCAGATCACGCACGTAACCCCCAATAACAAAAACCTTCGTATTGGTTTCAAATCCAACGTCGGATACGATCCGGAAGAAATCCTGCTGTAGTTTGCCGGCTAAATTTTCCATCAGGGCAAAAGTAGTAAAGAATATGGAAGTAATTTCTAAAGAAAGTTATCCGAATTTATTAAAAACTATTAGTTTCAATCACACGGCTTTGTATATTTGTTGACTTAATTTTAACCCCGCTAACGTAAAAGTAAATATGGCAAAAAGAACAATTGTAGCTTTACCCGGCGACGGCATAGGAAAAGCCGTACTGGACGAAACGATCCGCGTGCTGGATGCCGCAGGATTTGACGCTGATTATATTGAAGGTGACATAGGATGGGAATTCTGGAAAACAGAGGGCAATCCGCTCCCGCAACGCACCATCGATCTGATTGAAAAGCATAAGATCGCCCTGTTTGGGGCCATCACTTCCAAACCTAAGGACGCTGCTTTTGACGAGCTGGCTCCGGAATTGCAGGAAAAAGGGCTGGTTTACTCCTCTCCTATCGTAGGTCTGCGCCAGCACTTTAATCTCGACATTTGCATGCGCCCGTGCCACACCTACAAAGGCAACCCGTTAAATTTTATCCGCCGCGGTGCCGATGGTGGTGTTGAAGAGCCCCTGGTGGATGTGGTTATCTTCCGTCAAAATACAGAAGGACTGTACGGAGGCGTGGAATGGTCGAACCCACCGGAAAAAGTTTACGATGCCCTGATGACCCATCCGAAATTTGTTAAAAACTTCGGTAACACACCCAAAGAAGAAATCTCGGTATCTACACGTATTTTCACAAAAAAAGCTACCGAACGCATCCTGAGAGGCGCTTTTGAACACGCCAAAGCGTTTGGGTATAAATCGGTTACCGTGTGCGAGAAGCCAAACGTGATACGCGAAACATCGGGTATGATGTATAAAATGGCTCAGGAGATGCAGAAAAGCGATTATCCGGATATAGCGTTGTGGAATACCAATATAGATGCCCAGATGATGTGGCTTACCAAGAACCCGGAGGATTACGGTGTTATCGTTGCCGGGAACATGTTCGGTGATATTGTCTCGGATGGTTTTGCCGGTTTGATCGGCGGCCTTGGCTTTGCCTGCTCGGCACAGTTCAATCCCGATTCGGGTATCGGCGTTTTTGAACCGACACATGGTTCGGCTCCCAAATATGCCGATTATGAAACGTCAATTGTCAATCCGATAGCCATGATCGAGTCGGCTTGTATGATGCTCGATTTCATCAATGAAAAGGATATGGCAACAAAGATCAGAAAAGCCGTTGCCGAAGTGATCAGCGAAGGAAAAGTACGGACCTACGACATGATGAAGATGCGTGGCCGTGCCGATGTAGTGGAACAAGGTGCCGCCTCAACAAAAGAGATGGCAGATGCAGTGATTGCGAAACTTTAGGTGAATTGTCGTCTGCTAAAGAACTAAATTCTTTGCGTATCATAGCGGCTCTCCGCGTAACTTTGCGTAACAGTTTTAAAAAAAACAAATAGAATTATCACGCTAAGCAACGCCAAGCTACCGCAAAGTTTCGCTGAGAAAAAAGGATGTAAACTATTTTTTCTTCACATCATCTGGTTATAAATATGACGAAAGTTGATTCACAATAAATAATAGAGAAACCATGAATAAAGAAGTATTATCTCTCTGGCCCGAACTGGAATGGATCCGGGATGAGGAATTACGTGAAAAAACTGCCAGAACATGGGAAATGGCTCTTGAGCGTAGTGTTCTGACACCTGCCGATCTGAACCGTATTCCTTTCACACTGCTGGTAGGCCCTGATTTGAAAGTTACTTTTATGGACCACAAACGGTCGGTGGTACACATTGCCCGCGATGCCGGCAACAAAATAAACGAAATGTATCATGGTGAACTTCCTGTCAACATGGACGTGCTGATTGCCGGCGCCATCCTTGCCGATGTGGGCAAATTGCTGGAGTATGTACTGGATGAAGACGGAAACGCCGTTCAGGGTACTTATGGCAAATACCTGCGGCATCCTTTCTCAGGAGTCAGCCTGGCTGAAGAAGCTGGCGTTCCTGCCGAAGTGTGCCACATCATTGCCACACATGCCGGCGAAGGAAACATGGTGAAAAGAACCACAGAAGCGTATATAGTGCATCATGCCGATTTTATGACCTTTCTTCCGTTCAAGGAGCGGCTGATCACAGAATAAATTGTGCACTTACTGGTACTTGCACTGGCTCCCGTACTGATCATACTTATATACATTTATGTGAGAGACAAGTATGACAAGGAACCCCTGCCTCTCCTTCTGAAGTCGCTTGTACTGGGTGGGCTTATTTCTATTCCTGTTGTATTTGTTGAGGGCGCTCTTACAGCGTTATGGCAGGGTGAATTTACAATAACTCATGCCGGATACACGGCCTTCGTTGTGGCCGGGCTGACCGAGGAGTTGTTCAAATTCATTATCTTGTACTGGCTCATATGGAAGCACAAAGAGTATGACGAAAAATATGACGGCATCGTATATGCCGTTTTCATTTCGCTGGGATTTGCTGCGGTCGAAAATGTATTGTATGTGCTTGAGTACGGTGCAGAAACGGGGTATTTAAGAGCTTTTACTGCCGTTCCGGCGCATGCATTTTTTGGCGTGGTGATGGGCTTTTATTTTGCGCTGGCTAAATTTGTACCCGGAAAAAATCCGGTCAATTTAGTTAAGGCCCTGCTGATCCCGATACTATTACACGGCGTTTACGATTTTATCCTGATGTCGCAACATGAAGCGCTTATGCTGCTGTTTGTTCCATATATGATCTGGATGTTCTTTTTTGCGAAGAAAAAAATGAAGGATATAAAGCCCGCGAAAAAGTTTATTCTGCCGTCAGATACTTTTGTTGACGACTAAAGCAAAATAATCATTCTCCAGCGGAAGGTATCCGTGCTCGTAACAGAAGTAGTACACTTTTCCCTCCTTTGTTTTATAAATGTGGGTAAAATATTTAAAGTCGAAGCCTTTGGACTGAAGCTTCTGCTTTTTCACTTTGGCTTTTCCCTCGGGAGTCAGTTCTTTAAGGATGCGCCTGTTTTTCCGGAGTATATGGTTCACATTGCGCATATACGTCGTTTCGTCTTTATTGAGCCGGTTGTTGTACGTATTCCGGCATTGGTCGGAGCAGAATTTCTTATCCACCCTGCCCATCAGCAGGGTTCCGCATTCGAGGCAGTATTTATCTTCCATATGCCGGTTTTTTCTCAAAAATAAAAAAAATCCGCCTTACCTGCATACAGTAGGCGGACTTTACTCTTTAAAACACCGCGGAGTTTAATTTTTTATGATCCGCAAAGTTGCCTGCGCACCATCACTTGCCACCCTTATAAAATAAATTCCTCCCGAGAGCTCCGACAGATCAATTCTTTCCGATACAGATGTCTTTTCTTTATGGATAAGCTGCTGGCCTTTCATATTCAGCATACTGAGTTCAGAGCCAACGGGTAAATCAACATGAATAAAAGAGGATGCCGGATTCGGATAAATTTTTATCCGGTCTTTCAACAGCTTGTCGGCAATACCAACTGTTGACACATGATAGGTTGTATCCGTCAGATAGATCAGGTCACCAGAGTTCTGTCCGTTTCCGTTAGCTGCATTCACGGCAGCATAGAAAACGACTTGATCGGGGCTACTTTCGGGAGCAGTCCAGTTCACGCTCCAGCTAATCCCATGTCCCACAGGATCAATTCCGTCCGAAGTATGCGTTACCGAATGGTCATTATAAATCAGCTTGGTTCTCACGGCATCGGTGATCGTATAAGTTCCCACCTTCGTATCACCCGACTCTGCTGTTAATTCAAATCCAAATTTTACGGCGTTCATGTCGTTTGCT
>QMPO01000145.1 GCA_003648625.1 Bacteroidota bacterium | reverse complement strand
GGGGCATACGGCCCGGCAAACGGAACAGGCGTCTGACATGATTCGGCAACATGGATTTGAACTGGGTCTTCAGATGATGATCGGTCTGCCTGGCGACACCCTGGAAAAAGCTCTTTACACGGCACGGAAAATCATCAGCCTGGGTGCTTCAAATACGAGAATCTATCCGGCCCTGGTTATCAAAGACACGGCCATGCATAAATGGTTTGACGAAGGAACATACACTCCGTTAAGTATGGAAGAAGCCGTTCGCTGGACAAAGCAAATTTTACCACTATTTGAAGATGCAGGGGTAACCGTGTTACGGGTAGGGCTGCATCCTTCGGAAGGACTTTTATCCGGCGACGAACTGGTAGCGGGGCCTTTTCATCCTTCTTTCAAAGAACTGGTGTTGACAGAAATATGGTACGATAAACTAAAACCGTTAACTGATGAGAAGAAAGGGGAAAAGCTTACCGTTTACGTCCCTAAAAAGGAACTGAGCTATGCTGTCGGTTATGAGGCCAAAAACAAAAAGATGCTGCTTGAAAAATTCAGGGAAGTCAAATTCGTCCCGGAGCCTTCGCTTAAAAAAAGGGACTTTTCCTGGTCAACTGCCTGAGGTATACATATCAATTCCTGAAATGGCTATTACTTCTCCAAAGTACATCCGGTGATAATCTTTCAGCGGATATTTTTCGTGAATCCCGGAGTCCAGAAAATTCTCCGGCTTGAAATCGTCCCAGTAAGCTTTTTTGCATTCGATGATCAGTTCCGCTTCTTTAAATGCCGGTGCAGCAACTGTTACAGACGGCACGACCGTAAGTCCGGTTTCAGCAATTTTATCTCCGTCACGGCCTGATTTGGTTCCCAGCAGATTCAGGTCCTTTTTATACTTATTATCAAAAGCCGTCAATGTGAACGTATCGTATTTCTCCATGAATTCGAAGGTGAAACGGGTTGGTCGTACCACAACAACAGCCATGGGTTTGCTCCACATCACTCCGAAATAACCCCAGGCAACTGTCATCGTGTTGTAATGGCCTTTTTCAAAATCTCCGCTGGTAAGCAAAAACCATGTATTCCACCACAGGTCATGTATCCTCGTTACAAAATCAAACACCGGTATGTCTTTTCGCTCTATCATATTAAAATCCGTTAATCAGGAATCCACCGTCAACTACCAGGCATTCGCCAGTTATGTAAGAAGCAGCAGGCATGCATAAAAAGGCTACAGCTGTTGCTACTTCCTGCGGTTCGGCAATTCGTCCGAGGGGAGTTCGTTCCAGAATATTGTTCAGATAATCTTTATCTTCCAGCAGTTTTTCTACCAGTGGCGTTTTGGTATACCACGGAGCTACCGCATTCACTCGGATTCCGTCAGAAGCCCACTCTCCGGCCAGGTTACGCGTAAGTTGTACCAAAGCCGCTTTGCTCATACCGTAAGGAGCCCCGGTGCGCACATGCGTCAGTCCGGCCGTAGAAACCACATTGACCAGCGCACCGTCTTCTGATTGTTTTAACAGAGGATATGCTCGTTGACAGATATCAAAAGCCGCATGCATGTTGGTATTGATGATTTGCAGGTATTCGTCTTCAGTATAGGTAACCGTTTTTTTCCGGATGTTGATACCTACATTATTCACCACTATATCCAGTTTTCCGGTTTCTTTCTCAATTTGTTCGAATATCTTCCTGCGATCATTTTTTTTTGTAACATCAGCCTTAATTCCCCACGCATTATGGCCTTTACCGCGGTAGTCTCTTACCTGCTCATCAATCATTTTCTGATCGCGAGCTACAATAAATATTCCTGCTTTCAGATGGACAAACTCATCCGCAATAGCCTTACCAATACCTTTTGTACTGCCGGTTATAAGAGCAATTTCCCCTTCCAGATTCCATTTTGATGTATGCATTTGCAATTTTTTAAGGAATTTTTCGTGTAAGCCGCTTACGCATCATCGGAATGCTTATCAACAGAAACATCAGGGTTATGGCAGCGGGGCCGAACACTGTCCACCATAAGGAGCGGTCAACGGAAAGAGCAAACAGATACAAACCCCACCAGAAGGCCATTTCACCAAGATAATTCGGGTATTTTAAAAATATCCATAAACCCGATTGAAAACTTTCATTTTCGTGTTTTCTGTTTTTGAGAAACCGCCTCAACTGGTCATCAGCTGATTTTTCGATAAGAATGGCATTCAGCGTAAATACAAAGGCTATTACGGCCAGCCACGAATCGAGCCAGGAGACTTCTGACAACAAGATGTAATAAACAGGTACTAATCCCATGAATACCAAAACCGTCGGAAAGAGATGGATGCCAAAAAAGCTGGTCACCCAGTAAAAACTGCCTGTTTTTTTCCGGATGTTGACATACCGCCAATCTTCATCCTGCATACCGTCCCACCTCAAAATCCAGTTCCGTGTTAATTGCACACCCCACAACACGATCAGGATCCATATAGCTTTGTATAAAAAACAGGATTCGCCCGCCTGCAACAACCAATATAAAACAATAAAGGCTGGTGCTGCACTCCAAAAAGGGTCGTAAACACTGGAATTGTTGTAGATCATACTGAAGACGAAAACTACAACCATGGCCACTAGATCAGCAAGGGCTGTCTTCCACAACATATCAGGTATGGGTGCATATTTTAACGTCAGCACCGCTGCCCCAAGCGCTAGCAGGTAGATAAACAGTATGACGAACAGATCTTTCGGTTTTTGTTTCATTATTTCTCTTTTTCCTGTTCCTCAAAGATAATATGATTCAACGGTATGCCATAATTCTTTATAAAAATTTATCTTTGACCGTATATCCAAAGCCGTTATCCCTATGTACATCATTGCCGACCAGCGTATTCCCGGGCAAGCCAAAGAGAAGCTTAATGGTTACGGAGAAGTACTCTGGCTGGAACCTCAGGAAGTAACTTATTCTGCCATTTCGGCTCACCCCGATATTTTTTTCTGTCTGGTAAATGACCATTTGGTTGTGGCGCCGAACATTTCAGAAGAAATGAAAATAAAACTGAAAAGACTTGAAGTTGTGTGTCTGGAAGGAGAACAATCGGTGGGAAATTCGTATCCCGACACCGCCGGTTACAATTCCGTGGTTACATCTGATTATATTATCTGTAATACCCAACTTACAGATCGCCGGATAAAAGAACAGGCAGAAAGCAGAGAAATTATCCATGTGAACCAGGGATATACGCGTTGCGGTCTGGTCCCATTACCTGGTAACCGTTTTATCACATCCGACAAGGGAATTGAAAAGACATTACAACAGTATGATCTGGAAATTTTGTTCGTGGAGCCCACTGGGATTTTATTACCCGGTTTCAAGCACGGTTTTATTGGAGGAACCTGCGGTGTATGGCAGGACAAATTATTCTTTATTGGCAATCTGGATTATTTTCCGGAAGGCCGAAAAATTAAAGATTTTGTGCAGGATATGAAAATTATTGAGCTGTATGACGGCCCGCTGTTTGACGGGGGGAGTATTTTATTTATTTCTTAAAGCTATTTTTTATAACCTCCAAAACAGCCTCCAGATTATCAAACACCTCTCTATTCTCAAAACGTAACACCTTAATTTCTAAATCTTTTATGTATTTATCTCTTCTTTCATCATAGTTACTGCCTTCAGGTGTATAATGTCCTGCACCATCCAGTTCTACAACTAGCTTTTCAGCGGGGCAATAAAAATCAACAATATATTTTCCATTGCTATGTTGTCTTCTGAATTTTTTTCCGGCCAGTTGTCTTTTTTGCAATGCTTTCCATAAAACAGCCTCAGCAGGCGTAAGGTTATTTCGTAACTTTTTTCGGAAACTTTTTAGTGGCTTTTTATTGAAGATATGTTGTCTAGACATGGTAACAAAGTTAGAGAATTCTTATCATTATTTTCTTTTTTACAAGAGTGGTGGCCTTTCTGACCACCTCTTATCTGCGCTTAAACAGCTAGCTGTTTAAGCGCAGATATTCTCCTCCTTTGCAAGGAGGAGAGCTGAATTAACCACAAAATCTTATTTCTTGTAATAAATTGTGATTTAACCTTAATGGGAATGATAGCCCCCCGGATTTAAATAATAATCACAACCACTTCTCCCCTGCAAAGGGGAGGTGTCCGCAGGACGGAGGGGTTTACATAAACCCCACCTCATTCGATACACAATACACACCTCCTGCATCCATAGCTGCCACGCATCGGTTGCAGTGATCACATGGCGATTCGGTAAGTTCGCCTGACTGTAATTTTTTTACAAAATCAGGATCCTGGATGGTGGCTCGTCCCACCTGTACAAATTCAAAACCGGTATCCATGAGTTTTTGGATGCCCGCCAGAGAATCGGCACCGCCGATGTAAATAACAGGAATATTAACCGCCTCCTTTATTCTTTTGGCACCTTCAAATAAAAACAACGGTTCATAAGGATGCTCAGGCACCATAAACCTTCCGAATAATTTCAGCCCGATACGGTTCAGCAGGCTTGGCTGGTTCTCACTCATTTCTTTGACTGGCAGATTGCCACGCAGCATTAAAAAAGGCACCTTAGAGGTAAATCCGGCACTAGGAATCAGGGCATCGGCTCCTGCTTTTTCAAATTCTTTGGCAATTTTTAAGGCTTCTGTGATACTAATTCCTCCTGACATACCGTCCAACTGGTTCATTTTTACCAATACCGGAAAATCACTACCGACAGCTTTTTTTACACCTTCAATTACCATCATTGGAAACCGGAGGCGGTTTTCCAGACTACCGCCAAATTTATCCTTCCGTTTATTGGTCCAGGGCGACAAAAACTGACTGAGCAGGTAACCGTGTCCGGCATGCAGTTCTACCGCATTGAATCCTGCTTCTTTGGCCAGTTCGGCGGCACGGATAAAATCATCTGTTTTTTCTTCTATGTCATGTACTGTCATCATACGGCTGTACGACATACAGAAGGTGCACCATTTGGCAGAAGCGCCCATGGGTTGTTTGCCGATTACTTTTTTATTGGTAAAAAACCCGCAATGGCCTAACTGAATAGAGGCAGAAGCGCCTTCGGCATGCACACTTGCCGTCAGCCTGATCAGGCCAGGGAGTATCTCTTTTCGCATCCATAATTCATGTTCAAAAGCCCTTCCATCCTCACTTACCGAACAATAAGCTACGGTTGTCATGGCCACACCACCTTCGGCCACTTGGCGGTGGTGCTCAATAAGTTTGTCCGTTACCTGTCCGTTCTGGCACATCCCTTCAAAACACCCTGCCCGGATGATTCGGTTTTTCAGAGTAAGTCCGGCAATTTTGGACGGGGAAAAACAATCAGCAGTATTTTTTATCATCATATCTTCTTTCTTTGCGAAACTTTGCGTTATCTCTGCGCCACTCCGCGTAACAGTTACTACATAAAGGAGCTAAATAACTGTTTGGGAAGTTAACCGGCATATTAACTATCAAAGATAATATTTCCCCCGCTTTTTCGTATTTTCGCAGCCAAATCAATTTTAGTAAAAGTCAGATCGTTATGTTACGTACACACACTTGCGGAGAGCTTCGGATAGAAGACGTGAACAAAGAAGTGAAACTGAGTGGATGGGTCCAGCGGATCCGTGATAAAGGAGGACTGATATGGATCGATCTCCGCGACCGTTACGGCATCACCCAATTATTGCTGGAAGAAGGCCGTTCGGCTGATGAGTTAGTTAAAACAGCCCGAACTCTTGGGCGTGAGTTTGTGCTACAGGCTACCGGGAAAGTGATAGAAAGAGTATCGAAAAATCCAAAAATGCCTACCGGTGATATTGAAATCGATCTGACGGAATTGAACATATTAAATGCTTCGCAAACACCACCATTCACCATTGAGGACAATACCGATGGCGGAGAAGAGTTGCGTATGAAATACCGCTATCTGGATCTGCGCAGAAACCCGCTGAGAAAAAACATGGAACTGCGTCACCAGGTATCACTCGAAACCAGAAAATACCTCGATAGTCAGGGCTTTATCGATATTGAAACTCCTTACCTGATCAAATCAACACCGGAAGGCGCACGTGACTTTGTAGTACCCTCACGCATGCACCAGGGAGAGTTTTATGCCCTGCCACAGTCACCGCAGACATTTAAACAACTACTGATGGTGGCCGGTTACGATCGTTATTTCCAACTGGTTAAGTGTTTCCGTGACGAAGATCTACGAGCTGACCGCCAACCGGAATTTACCCAGATCGACTGCGAAATGGCTTTTGTAGAACAGCAAGATATTCTAAACACTTTTGAAGGTCTGGTGAGGTATCTGTTCAAGGAAATAAAAGGAGTTAACATTGAAAAACTACCACATATAACCTATGCTGAAGCAATGCAGAAATATGGCAGCGACAAACCCGACATGCGTTTTGGGATGGAGTTTGTTGAATTGAACGATGTAACACAGGGAAAAGGTTTCAAAGTGTTTGACGATGCTCAACTGGTGGTAGGAATTAAAGCAGAAGGCTGTGCTAATTATTCGCGTAAGCAACTCGATAAATTGACTGATTTTGTCAGACGGCCGCAGGTTGGTGCCAATGGACTTATATACGTAAAATACAATGAAGACGGCACTTTTAAATCATCAGTAGATAAGTTTTTCTCACAGGAAGACCTGAAAGTGTGGGCAAATAAATTTGATGCCCGTGCCGGTGATCTGATACTCGTGATGGCCGGAGAAACCGATAAAACACGTAAACAACTAAGCGAATTACGTCTGGAAATGGGTGAACAACTGAATCTTCGCAACCCGAATGTATTCGTTCCGCTTTGGGTTGTTGATTTCCCTCTGCTGGAATGGAACGAGGAAACGAACCGCTATCATGCTATGCACCATCCGTTCACGTCACCGAAGCCGGAACACGAACATCTGCTCGACACCGACCCCGGGAAAGTGAATGCCAATGCATACGACCTGGTGATCAATGGTGTGGAAATCGGTGGCGGATCCATCAGGATACACAACCGCGAATTGCAGAAAAAAATGTTTCAGGTACTTGGTTTTACCGATGAAGAAGCGCAGGAGCAGTTTGGTTTTTTAATGAATGCCTTTGAATACGGTGCCCCTCCCCATGGTGGTATCGCCCTGGGCTTCGACCGGTTAGTGGCTCTGTTTGCCGGACAGGATTCCATCCGCGATTTCATTGCCTTCCCGAAAAACAATGCCGGACGTGATGTGATGATTGACTCACCCTCAGTTATTGCGGATGAGCAATTGAAAGAACTGGGGTTAAAGGTGGATATTAAAAATCCATCTTAGTATCATACACTTTTAGTGTACTCCTTCTATTACAATTTCTTCAATAAATTTTGGAATATCTGTATTGTCAATATAGGATGAGAAATATTCTGCTCCTATACCCAAAGCATAAACGGGCACATTTACACCGGTGTGGGCATGCGTCGTCCAGCCAACAGCGGCTTTGTCACTCATCATTTTGATAACCACTGTTGCCAGAGGCTCGTATTTCCCATAAGTAAGATCAACGTCTTCGCCTTCAGATGGATACATACTTGCGTTAAAGGCGTCTTTTAAAAGCTTGGTGTCTTTGTCATCCAATGGGATCTTTTCCTCGTTGCCCAAACCGAAATTCTCTCCGATAACTTCCATCATTTTCTCAAAATCAGTATCGGCATTTCCGGAAAG
>QMPO01000144.1 GCA_003648625.1 Bacteroidota bacterium | reverse complement strand
TTCTACAACAGCATTTTCGTGAATCAAGCCAAAGGTGTTGACATTGAACTTAAAGAAAACCTGAAAGCTTCATCCAGCTGGAAACGTTTTAAAAATGGTGAACTTAAAATTGAAAACAACATATTTTTTGACATTGCGGATAACACTGCGGAAAATGTTTTTAAGGTTTCTGTAAAAGATGGTGTTTCATCCAACGATTCTATACAGGCAGTACAGGAATGGGCCGATTACATCACTACGGCAAACAATACGGTAGATACCGACCCCGGGATCACTTACCCCGCAACCGGATCATTCAACCCGATACCAACAGGTGATGTATCCGGTAATTTGCACTACTATCCTTCCGATTTCTTCATGCAAGTAAGTTATAAAGGTGCTTTTGACCCAAATGCTGCCAACTGGGCGAAAGCATGGACTCTGCTATTTGAAAATTAAAGATACACGAAAACTCCGGACAGGGACCCGGAGTCTTCTTATTTAAATAAATCAACACCAAACTAATGAAAAATCGATTATTGCTAACTTGTTTCTTATGGCTGTTATATCAAATCACTGCGGCACAAACGGGATCCATTAAAGGTCGTGTAACAGACAAAGAAACCGGTGAAGCACTCCCTGGTGCCAATGTAATTATTCGAAGTACAGCTATTGGAGCCGTCACCGACATGGAAGGAAATTATATTATACTGAATGTTGAACCCGGTACGTATGTATTAGAGTGCTCCTTCATATCCTTTAAAAATGCATCAAGTGAAAATATACTGGTTAAAACCGGAGAAATAAGGTCCATTAATTTTACGCTAGAACCGTTATCTATTGAAATAGAAGGCGTAACCATCACCGCCCGGATCGTTCGTGATACGGAAAATGCTATTGTGAGCATGCAAATGAAATCGGCATCAAGTGTAAATGCTATCTCATCGCAAGAGATCAAAACGAATGGTGACAAAACAGCGGCAGAATCGTTGCGGCGTGTAAGTGGCATCACTCTCGAAGGTGGAAAGTATCTTTATGTTCGTGGGTTGGGTGACCGCTATTCGCGTACTGACCTTAATGGAATCATGATTCCAGGCATGGATCCGGAAAAGAACAATGTTGAACTGGATTTATTCCCCTCTGGCATCATCGAAAACATGATGGTTTATAAAACATTCAATCCATGTCTGCCGGGAAACTTTGCCGGTGGATATGTAGATATCAGGACTAAAAGGTTTCCGGACGAACGCCTGCTGCAGATATCTTTCTCGGCATCATACAATACCCAGGCAACCTTTAACCGAAATTTTAAAACATACCAGGGCGGAAAAACTGATTTCCTTGGGTTTGATGACGGCACAAGGGCTATTCCCAGCCCTGCACAAGGAAATATTCCATTCAGGTATCAGGATGATGCACAACTGGATGAAATCACAATATCTTTCAATAAAGTGATGGAGCCTTCAACAGCAGCAGTACCAGTGAATCAAAATTTCAGTATTGCTTTTGGTAACAGCACCAAACTCTTTAAAAAAGATTTCGGATTTTTACTCAGTTATACGTATAACCACGATTACCGTTATTACGAAAATGGTGAAAACGGACAATACACATTACCTACTTCGGAATCTCCTTTTTTACAACGCGACCTGCACTACACTGACAGCAGGGGGATTAATTACGTATTATGGAGCGCCTTGGGAAGCGCCTCGTTAAAACTAAATGAAAACTCAAATATTAACCTATCCCTTATCCGAAACCAAGGAGGCACGGCTTCAAGCCGATACCAAGAAGGGTGGAATAATTATCACGAGGTTAATGTTCAGACACGGACTTTACAATATGCGCAAAGAGCTTTTTTTTCAACCCATTTGATGGGTGAACACAAAATTAAACCCTTAAAAGAATTTACTGTAGAGTGGCATCTTGCTTATTCAAAGTCTAAACAAGACGAACCCGACCTAAGGTTCTTTACCAACATATACGAAACAAATAATTCTGGAGACACTATATATACCATCGACCCTGCTAAACAAGGTGTTCCGGCCCGTTACTGGCGGTTTATGAACGAAAAAAATTATGACGCAAAGATTGATTTTTCTCTACCTTACAACCTTATGAAGAATGGCTCAAAATTGAGATTTGGCGCTAAATATCTCAGGAAAGACCGTAATTTCTCAGAACGAAGATTTGATATTAACGATGATAACAGTTCTTATCACGGAAGTGTTCCAGAGTATCTTGCTGATGACAATGTCGGAATGGCTGTTCCGGGATATCCTGAAGAATACGGTATTTATGTAAGTGATGCCACACAAATATCCAATACGTATGATAGTTATCAAAATCTTTTTGCCGCTTATTTGATTACTGATCAGCAACTGACAAGAAAATTCAGAGCCGCTTACGGGCTACGCGTTGAAGCTACTCATATTTTTCTACAAAGTGCCAATCCTAGTAATCCAACCGGAGAACTGCAAAACATTGACTTCTTACCTGCTATTAATCTCACATATAAGCCGAAAAACAATATAAACCTCAGAGTTGCCTATGCACGTACAATAGCTCGTCCATCGTTCAGAGAGCTGGCACCTTATGCCTCTTTCGAGTTTGCCGGAGACTATACGCTTATAGGTAACGAAAACCTGAAAAGAACGCTCATAGATAATGTTGACCTCCGTTTTGAATTGTCTCTGAAGCCAGGTGAATTAGTCTCTTTCGATGTATTTTATAAAGGATTTATCAATCCCATTGAACGCACCTTCGTTACCACAGCAAGTAACGATGAGTTAACTTTTGAGAACGCCGACAGAGCTGACGTTTATGGCATTGAGTTTGAAATCAGACAAAATCTTGATTTTATCCCTGCATTAAAGAACTTCAAAATTGGTTTCAATATGGCATTGGTTACTTCTATCGTTAACATCCCTGAGGATGAACTGAACATAATCCATGCTACCGACCCAACCGCTGCTGCTCAACGAAGCATGTACGGGCAAGCGCCATATATCATAAACGCTTACTTAAACTACTCGGCTTCGAAAATCAAACTCAATGCCCGCCTGGTTTACAACACGACCGGGCCAAAACTTGCCATTGTAGTGCGTGGCGGTACGCCAAATGTTTATGATGCACCGAAAAATTCAATAGATTTTGTCTTGCGTAAACAAATAGGTCAAAAAATCTTTCTCAGTTTTAAAGCTAAAAACCTGCTCAACACCAAGTTTAAGAAATATTATATTTATCGGGACACCAAATATATTTACTCAAACTACCGTTTAGGAAGAACTTTCTCCTTTGGACTTAGTTTTAAATTATAACCCATCCATGTTCAATTTATGTCGAAGTTTTTCGACAATCTCAGCGTGGTCAAATGCTAGTTCGGGTAATTTATCCAGCGGAAACCAACGGGCTTCCTGAGCATCGTCTTTAGCTTTAACATCCTGTTCTCCGGTTAGAAACCCTATAAAAACCACTGAAATGGTATGACCCCGGGGATCGCGGCCGGGTTGGCTAAATACATGGAACTGTTCCAGCGGAATATTTTTTAGATTGGTTTCTTCATACAGCTCGCGGTCTGCAGCCTCCTCCACCGTTTCGTCCATATCGACAAAGCCACCGGGCAAGGCCCATTTACCGGCAAACGGATCGTGTTTGCGTTGGATCAGCAATAACTCATAACCGTCTCCTTTTTTCCGTACAACGGCCATGTCCGCAGTTACAGCTGGCCGGGGGTATTTGTAAGTGTATGTCATCTGTTTTATTTATCCGGTTGTCCCACTACAATCACAATCTCTCCTTTCACGGTTTTCCCGTCGAAATGATCATGTATTTCCTGCAAAGTACCTCTGGCATTTTCCTCATGTAACTTGGTCAGTTCACGCAAAACGGAGGCTTTCCTGTCAGGTCCAAAATGTGTTATTAATTGCAACAGGGTTTTCAAAAGGCGGTGCGGCGACTCATATAAAACAATCGTGTATGGCATTTCTGCCAGATATTTCAGTCGTGTTTCACGGCCTTTCTTATGCGGCAAAAAACCTTCGAAAAAGAACTTATCCGATGGCAGGCCCGACTGTACCAGCGCCGGAACAAATGCTGTTGCTCCCGGCAGACATTCTACTTCAATATCGTTTTTTATACACTCCCTGATCAGCAGGAAACCCGGATCGGAAATGCCCGGCGTGCCCGCGTCAGTGATCAGTGCCATTTTTTCTCCGGCAGCCATCCGTTCCGCCAGCCCTGTCACAACCTTATGCTCATTAAACTGATGATAAGGATACTGACGTGTTTCTATATCAAAATGTTTCAGCAGTTTTCCGCTGGTGCGGGTATCTTCGGCCAGCACAACGTCAACCTCTTTCAAGATACGTATAGCCCTCAGTGTCATATCCTCGAGGTTACCAATGGGCGTTGGAACAATATATAATTTTGACTCTTTCATTGCAGAGTGTTAACATAGGTTGTTAAAAGCCGGAACAGTCCTTCGTATGCGGTAAACGGAAAGTCTTTATCCGTATCGTAAACGCTGTGATAAGCTGTGTGTTCCGGTCCGCGGGTATAAATAAAAATGGATTTAACACCCGACTGATAGAACGGGCAATGGTCGCTGTTACAAGCTTCTCCACGTGGTTTGATTTCAGGTATATACTGATGTTCCCCGTTAATGGCCCTCATTGCTTCCAGTACATCGTTATAAGCTTTGGTATTAACCACAGTGATCCCTTCACTGCCTGTGCCTACCATATCAAGATTGATCAAAAAGTCTATTTCTTCCAACGGGAACAAAGGATGGCTTGTATAATAAGTTGACCCTTTCAGCCCTGCCTCTTCACCACTGAAGAGCATAAAAACAATAGATTTTTCCGGTTGATTTTCCGGTTTACTGTAATAAGCCGCCAGATCGAGTACCATGGATGTACCGCTGGCATTGTCGTTAGCGCCGGGGAAGTATGCTCTTTTACCCATCATACCCAGGTGATCATAATGTGCTGTGAACGCGATAAAACGTTCGGGATCGGTTTTCCCTTTTACGTAAGCAATTACGTTTTGTGTTGGATAAGAAGGCCTAAATTCAGTTTCTATATTCAGTGTAACCGACTTCGCTTCCGGTGGAAAATACTCCGCTTTGCCTTTTATCCAGCAGGTAGAAACCACCTCAGCACCGTTCGACACATGCCACCACGGCTGTTTATCAGTCAGTAAAATCACCCCTTTAAGTCCCGGGATCGTTTTTCCGTAATGCTTTCTCAGCTTGCCTTTCACCACCAAAAAGCTGTTTTCAAACTTCAGGCCTTCAAGGTAAAGTGCAAAAGTGCTGTCGTTATACAATGAATCGGGGGCAAAGATGAGGCTATACGTTCCTTTCATAGATGGTGTAGAACTGCTTACCACAAAGTCATAACCCGGTCTAAGCTTCTGATCGTTAACCCGCAATTCTACTTTACCGGGTAGGGTATTCATTGGGAATGTGTAAGGTTGCAAATAATCATCAGTGAACGAAGACAACTCAAGCTTTTTAAATTGCCGGACCACAAAACCAGCCGCTTTTTTATCTCCCTGCTTAACATAGCCCCTTCCTTTCATTGCCGGGCTTGTCAGTTTATGCATTATTTTCCGGGCATAAGCTATATCCTGTGCCTGAACACTGACAATAACTAAAACGACAGCAACAATTGTGATCAGTCTTTTCATTCGTCACCGAATTTTCGTTTTAATAACTCCGTAAGTTTAACAAAAGCCGGATTGTCATCGGCCCACTGGTTCTGGATCTTTAACTCCAGCAAATAAGTATTTACCCCTTCCATGGTTGTTAACTCGTCCAGTTCGTCAATTGCTTTGTTGTATTTTGACATATCGCCATTAAAAAGTTCATTGATGAATAAAAACTTTTCATTGATACCGATGGCTTCCCTTAACTCGTTAATCCCTTCTTTGTTTATTTTATCGGCTATGGTTTCTATTTCCTGTTTTGAGTATTTATCGCTTATCGTCGGTTCGGAAGCAGAAAACAAGTCTATGGTCGATTTCTCTTCTTCTGTGGTATCCTCCATTATTTTTTCTTCAGAATCTTTTTCAACAGGTTCCGGTTTTTCCGCTACAGATACCTCCTCCAACGGCTCCTCTCCGGGAATATCTTCCACTTCCGGGAGGGTTTCTTCTGCAACTTCTTCTGCAACAATTTCTTCCTTAACTACTGTTTCCGGAACTGGCGGGATATCATCCTTTTCTTCCGCTTTCACTTCCGGCTCCTGTGCTTCTTCGGGTTCAGATACTGTTTGTGCGGGTATGTCCAATTCAAACGGAATGATGAGTGCATCCAGTTGAATCAGTTTATCGTAAATATCCCGTGTTTTTTCCAACAGCACTTCAATATCCAGACGATGCACATCATTGTCATGTTTCTGCACCCGTTTTACAAGTGTTGTAGCCGATTCCAGCACATTACTTATCTCGTTGATTAATTTTTCCTTTTTCATTGGTAAAAGTTCCTTAATTTTGCTTCTCTCAAAAATAGAAAGAATATCCGATGTTTCTTGAAAAAGACAACAATAATTCGGAGCGCACCGGCTGGATAGAAGTGGTTTGCGGTTCCATGTTCTCGGGAAAGACCGAAGAGTTGCTGCGCAGGCTCACCAGAGCGCGCATCGCCAAGCAGAAAGTGGAAGTTTTTAAACCTACGGTCGATACACGTTACGATGAAGAAGATGTGGTTTCGCACGATGATAAAAAGTCCGCTTCTATTCCTGTAGAAAACGCTTCACAGATTCTGTTTTATGCCGAGGAGTTTGAAGTAGTGGGCATCGATGAAGCCCAGTTTTTTGGTGATGAGCTGGTAAGTGTGTGCAACGAACTGGCCGACCGGGGAAAACGAGTTATTGTTGCCGGTCTGGACATGGATTATCAGGGTAAACCTTTCGGCCCTATTCCGCAATTGATGGCCACCGCTGAATATGTTACCAAAGTTCATGCAATCTGCATGCGTTGCGGCAACCTGGCCAACTACTCACACCGTACGGTGAAAGACGACAAGCTGGTAGTACTGGGAGAAACCGATGCTTACGAACCGTTGTGCCGGAAGTGTTTCCTGGAAATGAGGAATAAAAAGTAAAACTAAAGCATAAGCATTAGAAGGCACAAGGCTCGTCAGGTTACTGGTTATGTATGGTTTTTATTTAAATTTGCACACTCTTTAAAATTTTTGACAAATCATGAAAAAGATCATTTTATTTATAAGTTTATTCATAAGCATTCAACTGATGGCGCAAACAACAAAACCGGAAACGCTGGTGATCATCCATACGACCATGGGTGATATTACAGCCAAACTGTATAACGACACCCCGCTGCACCGGGATAATTTTATCAAGCTGATCAACGAAGGCTGGTACAATGAATCGCCTTTCCACCGTGTTATCAACCACTTCATGATTCAGGGTGGCGGTAACAAAGATGGCGAGCAAGATCCCGGTTATACGATCGAAGCTGAATTCAGGCCAAATCATTTCCATAAAAAAGGAGCCTTGTCAGCAGCACGTATGCCCGACCAGGTGAACCCCGAAAAAAGGTCATCGGGTAGCCAGTTTTACATTGTACAGGGGCGGGTAGTTGACGAGCGATACCTGAATGCAGTTACTGCCCAGACGGGCCATGTGTTCACTGACGAACAGAAGAAAATTT
>QMPO01000143.1 GCA_003648625.1 Bacteroidota bacterium | reverse complement strand
TGCGAAAGATATCTGGAAGAAGATGAAAATGACGGGTTAAAAGACTATAAGTTTTACTGTTTTGACGGTCAACCGAAATTTGTTCATGTAGATGTTAACCGTTTTAATAATGATCATTACATAAATTTTTACAGTTTAGAATGGAACAAACTTCCGGTAAGAAAAGGTGTTCCTAATTCAGAAATAAATGATCCCAAGCCGAAACAGTTTAAAGAAATGCTTGCTGTTGCCAGAAAATTATCAGCCGGCTTCCCCTTCGTCCGGGTCGATTTATTTGAAGTGCAATCAAAGATTTATTTTGGCGAACTGACTTTTTTCCCGCAAAACGGCCTTTCTTCTTTTTATCCTAAAAGCTATGAAAGAGAATTCGGTAACTATATAGCTCTGCCTGACATGCAAACAAAAAAGGATGTGCGGATTATTCATAGAAAACGCAATTACAATTATATATACAGATTAAGGCAGTCTTTATCTAAATATTCTTTATTCGAAAAAATTATTGTTACACTGAAAAAGAGAAAGGGAGACTTTCAGGACGCAACTTACTGGCAATATATCGACACAGCAGATAAAGTAGTATTGGAAAATACGAATAAAAAGAAGTTGCCAACAGTTGGACTTGTAAAGGACCTTGATAATTACGGCGTCTATGTTCAAAAAAGATCACACTGGCCTAAATACGAACGCTTTTTGAAAAATAATAATATCCCCTATTCCTTCTTTGAGATACATAATGCCGACTGGGCCGAGCAGGCAAAAAAATATGACCTGATTATTTACCGGCCCGACATTTCACCTTCCCGTATGCACGAAGCGGAATCAAAATTATATTTTATAGAAAAACATCTGAATATTACTTGTTTCCCTTCGTATGAGGAAATATGGTCGTACGAAGATAAAGTTAGATCTAATTATCTCCTGGAAAAATACAAAATACCTCATGTACCCACATTTACATCGAACAGCAAAGCAGATACGTTAAAATATATCGATTGTTGTACTTTTCCGCTGATCTCAAAGATAAGTTGCGGATCTGTATCAAGAGGTGTTGAAATGATAAAAACAAAAAAACAGGCAGAAAAACTCATAAATAAAATCTTTTCCGGTGGAAGGAAGACCTATTGGTCAGATTACAAACAAAAAGATTATGTTTATTTCCAGGAATTTATTGAGGATGCGAAATTTGATCTGAGAATAGTCATCATAGGTGAAAAAGTGTTCGGTTATTATCGCTTTGCCCCAAAGAATGACTTCAGGGCTTCCGGGGCCGGAATTTATAAATACATTGTACCTGAGTTACCTGTCGAAGCCATGAAAACCGCGCTGATAACAAAACAAGCATTCGGTTCAACTGTCCTGGCAGTTGACATGATCAAGTCGGAGAGGTCGGGTCAGTATCTGGTTATTGAATCCTCCGTTTTCTTTGACATTGACGACCCGGATGAGCTAGTTATCGATAATGTCACGGGATATTATGAATGGTCTATGAAGAATGGTGCCTATCTATTTGAATTTAAACCAGGCAGATTCTGGATGCAGGAACTTATCCTTAAAGAATTAATCATTACCTATCAAAACAAACACTTATCAGGGCGACCGTAAGTTTCACTTTCATTTGAAAATTCTATTTATTCATAACAATTATGCCCAACCAAGCGGTGAAGAACATGCCGCTGAAGGCCTGGCCAAATTACTTGAGTTAAACGGACATCAGGTAAAATGGTACCGCAGAACTACGGAAGGTGTTCAATGGACCGTTGCCAATAAAATAAACGCATTTGTCTCCGGTTTCCATAACATGTCATCTGTCAGGCAGGTAAAACATTTACTAAATGAGTTTAATCCTGACATAGTACAGGTTCAAAATCTTTATCCGTTTATTTCGCCTTCGATATTAAAAGTCATAAAATCACACAACACCCCTGTTGTCATGCGCTGTCCAAATTATCGTTTGTTTTGCCCGAACGGACTGTTCCTCGACCGTAAGGGGAATGTGTGTGAAAAGTGTACCGGAAAACTTAAGGAAAGCTGGTGTGTCTGGAAAAATTGCGAAGGCAATATAGGGAAAAGCATGGGGTATGGATTAAGGAATATGTGGGCAAGGTTATCTGGTTCCATATTTAATTATGTTGATGCATACATTGTTCAATCCTCTTTTCAAAAAGAAAAATTTTTCGAGTTAGGTATCCCTTCAAACAAATTGCATGTTGTACCGGGCCTGACTCCCTCTGTCATAACAAAATCCCCTGAAATAATAGGAGAGCATGTTGCTTTTGTCGGACGTGTAAGTATTGAAAAAGGTATTGTTGAGTTCACCGAAGCTGCAAGATTATTGCCCGATATACCTTTCGTTGTAGCAGGCCGAATATCTCCTTCCGTTACACAACTTGTTAAGCACTCCCCTGCCAATATTGAATGGAAAGGATTTCTTTCAGGCGCCGAACTTGACCAGGTATTCCGGAACTCAAGAATTATTGTTGCTCCAAGCAAATGGTACGAAGGATTCCCAAATGTAATTACAAGGGCCATGTTGCACAGAAAGCCGGTAATCACATCAAATCTGGGGGCAATGGCTTCTATCATCAATCATAACAAAAACGGGTATTTAATTGAACCTGGATCCATCACACAACTTGCAAAAAGTATTTCTTCTCTTTTTAATGACCCTGATAAGTGTATTCAATTTGGTCTGAATGGACAAAAAAAAGCGGAAGCGGAATACTCAGCACAGGCCATCTATGAGCGTTTAATGAATATTTACACCCAGTTAATTAATCAAATTGTATAATGCTATTTAATTCCTGGCAATACATATTTTTCTTTTTTATTATCTTTTTAACTTATTTCTCTTTACCCTACAGGTACAGGTCAATCTTACTGCTGGTAGGATCTTATATTTTTTACATGGCCTGGAAATGGGAATTTGCATTTTTAATGCTTGCCATAACCTTCGTCAATTACTGGTCAGGATATAAAATTGCGAGAACGAATAATAAATTACACAAGAAACTTTGGCTTGCTTTTGCGCTAATGTTTTCACTAGGAACTTTAGTTTATTTTAAATACGCTAATTTTTTCATTGACAATTTCATCACTTTGTTACAGCAACTTGGTATAAATAACAATATATCCTACCTGCATGTTATATTACCGGTTGGTATATCTTTTTATACATTTCAGGCCTTAAGTTATTCACTTGATATTTACCGCAACAAAACAGAAGTGGAGAACAGCCCTGTTAATTTTGCCGTTTATGTTGCCTTTTTCCCGCAATTGGTAGCAGGTCCGATTGAACGCTCTACCCATTTATTAAAACAGTTTAAAGAAAAACACCACTTTAATTCGGAAAACCTGATTGAAGGCAGCAAAATGTTCATTTGGGGATTATTTAAAAAGGTTGTTATCGCAGATCGTCTAGGAATCTATGTAGATAATGTGTACGCCAGCCCAAATGGACATTCGGGGGCAACGCTTGCTTTAGCAACCTTCTTTTTTGCAATACAGATATACTGCGACTTTAGCGGCTACTCCGACATGGCGATTGGGAGTGCCCGTATACTTGGTTTCAGAATAATGCAGAACTTCAATCTTCCATACCTTGCTTCATCGATATCAAATTTCTGGAAAAGGTGGCATATCTCGTTATCAACCTGGTTTGCCGATTATCTCTATATTCCTCTTGGTGGAAATCGTGTAAGCATTTACAGATGGATCTTTAATATTTTCTTCGTATTCATTGTCAGTGGTTTCTGGCATGGAGCTAACTGGACATTTATCATTTGGGGAGCTTTGCATGCCTTTTATTATTTAGTTGAATATATCGGCGACCAGTCACTTAAACAAGCTTCCCTTCAGTCTCTCAAGAATACTTCATTTTACAGATTGTTTAAGATTGCATCCGTTTTCCTATTTGTTTGTTATGCATGGATATTTTTCAGAGCTGAAAGCACTCACGACGCTTTTCATATTTCCGAAATGATCCTGACAGACCTGAACAGTAGTGTCTATTTAGGCGCATCAACAGTAAGTTTTGTATTATCAATTGCGCTAATTCTATTTCTGTTTATTGTGCAAATCCTTCAATACAATGGTATTGCCAGTATTTATTTTTCCAAACCCAGGGTTCCGGCTGCACTGCAGTTCACATATTATGTATTCCTTCTGACAGGCATTTCCCTGCTGGGAATAAGTTCCAATGCTTTTATATATTTTCAGTTCTGATATGGGATTTGGTAAAGACATACGGGCAGACAAAAATTTCCCACGCACGGTGCGCATAATAGTCCTTTTTATCTTTACTTTTTTCCTTATAGATATGATCATCGGAACTATTTTAACAGAAGGGCTTGACAGATACTATGGCTTAGGTTCGAACGCCCCACTTGCTTTAGTAGGGCATTCACAGACGATGCTGGGGATTGATAAAGTAATACTGGAAAAGGAACTCGGTTTAAAAGTAGCAAAATATACACGCGAAGGAGTTAACGTTGCCGACAGGCAAATGATGATCAAACAACTACTGAGTGACAATAAAGAATTAACTTATGTTATTTACGGAGTGGACTCATGGCTTTTTACAGGTGAAGGATTAAGTAAAAATTCCTATGCTCTGTTTTATCCGTTTATGGACGACCCTGTTATTAGGGCATATATAAAAAAACACGCCTCACTATCCGAGTTTTTGACACATCGATTGGTAAAGACCACCAGGTTTAATGAGCAATTGATCAGTGGCTCCTTCAGAGGTTACTTAGGAAACTGGTCAAATCTGAAATATGGTCATGTCAACATACAGCGATTAAAAGAGTCAATTAAAAATAATACTTTTCGGAAAATAAACACAAATTCTGCGAACATAAATATTTTCATTAATACTCTTGATGTATTAAAGGTAAGTGGGGTCAAAGTGATTCTCGTTTATATTCCGACTATCGATTTGCTTAATGAGGCAGCTGGCCCTGAATTTGACAGGAGCATTCAATTTTTTCAAAGCATGGAAATAAAATTTGACAATGTCATATTTTTAAATTATCTGGAACCGTATGCGCACAACCACAACTTGTTTTATGATCCAATACATTTAAACCCTGAAGGCCAGTTAGAGATTACATACCAGCTGATTAAAGATTTAAAAAAGCATTTTAATGCAGACTATTAATGTATTAGGTTATAACGTATTCTCAGATAACCTAAACCATCTCGACATAGATAAAAAACATGTAATTAGTACAATCAACCCGCATAGTTATGTGGTAGCAGAGAAAGATCGTTTATTTAAGGAAGCATTAATGAGCAGCGATGTACTATTACCTGACGGTATAGGCATTATTTATGCATCCAAGATTCTTGTAAAACGAAAGATCAAACGTATAACAGGGGCAGATATACATCACTTTCTGTTGAAGCAAATGAACTCCAAATCAGGTAAAGTATTTTACATGGGTTCTTCCGAACGAATATTACGTCTTATTTCGCATAGATTGAAGAGCGATTATACACATATTTCCTGTTCTTATTACGCGCCACCCTTTACAAGCGAATTATCAGAAGAAGAGAATAACATGATTCTTGCTTCCATAAACAGTTTCCAACCCGATGTTTTGTTTGTGGGGATGACAGCACCCAAACAGGAAAAATGGGTTTACAAGAACAAAAATCAGATAGAAGCAGGCATCATTTGTTCCATAGGTGCCGTATTTGATTTTTATGCCGGCACAATCAAACGGCCTCCCAATTGGATGATCAGTCTAAAACTTGAGTGGCTCGGAAGATTGCTTAAAGAACCAAAACGTATGTGGAAACGAAATTTCATTTCTACGCCTCTATTCATAAAAGATATTATATCTGCTAAATTAAGGACACGAAACAATAAAACTCCATGAAAAAAACAGCATTAATAACCGGAATAACGGGCCAGGATGGTGCATATCTTGCAGAATACCTAATTAAAAAAGACTATATTGTGCATGGTATCAAAAGGCGCTCCTCGCTCTTCAATACTAACAGAATTGATCATATTTATCAGGATCCATGCACAGATGACCGTAACTTTATTTTACACTATGGTGATCTTACAGACAGCATGAACCTCACAAGTATTATTCAAAAGGTACAGCCTGATGAAATATACAACCTGGCAGCCCAGAGCCATGTAAAAGTCAGTTTTGATACGCCCGAATACACAGCTAATACCGATGGCTTGGGTACTTTGCGTATTCTTGAAGCTGTACGTTTGCTGGGGATGAAAGACAAAACCAGAATTTACCAGGCCTCTACATCTGAATTATTTGGTATGGTACAGGAGGTGCCGCAGACAGAGAAAACGCCATTTTACCCACGCTCTCCCTATGGTGTTGCTAAAATCTATGCATACTGGATTACAGTCAACTACCGTGAAGCATACGGATTGCATGCAAGCAATGGAATACTTTTCAATCATGAATCACCAATTCGGGGAGAGACCTTTGTAACCCGGAAAATAACACGTGCACTAAGTCGTATTGCTTTGGGAATGCAGGATAAATTGTATCTGGGAAATCTCTCGGCACAACGTGACTGGGGGCATGCCAAGGATTATATACGAGCCATGTATCTGATACTTCAGCAGGACAAAGCTGACGACTATGTCATTGCAACCGGAATCAGTACGGCTATCAGGGATTTCATCCGCCTGGCATGCAAGGAAATAGGACTTGAAGTCGAATTTATTGGTGAAGGGAAAAATGAAAAAGGTTTTCTGACAGGCATTGATGAATCTGTTTTTAAACATAAAACGGGACTTAAAAATTTAGATAGTATTAAAACCCGGATTATCAACAAGCGTAATATGGCTTCTGATAATAATGGTTATGAAGTCATCGCTGTTGACCCTACTTATTACAGACCGACTGAGGTCGAGCAACTAATTGGAGATGCGACAAAGGCGCGAACCGTTTTGGGGTGGAAACCGAAATATGACCTGAACGGGCTTATAACCGACATGATGCAGTCTGATTTACAATTAATGAAAAAAGAGTCTTACCTGAAGCAAGGTGGATATAAAATATTGAACTACTTCGAGTAATAAACATGTTAAAATGAAAAAAGAATCAAAGATTTATGTAGCAGGCCATACTGGGCTGGTAGGATCTGCTATATTAAAAAACTTAAAAAGCAAGGGCTTCAGCAACTTTATACTTAAAACTCATAAAGAGCTTGATCTTACAGATCAAAAAAACGTTTCGGATTTCTTTGCAAAAGAAAAACCCGAATATGTATTCCTTGCTGCTGCTAAAGTAGGTGGTATTGTGGCTAATAATACGTATCGCGGAGAGTTTATTTATACCAACCTGGTTATTCAAAACAACGTGATCCACAATGCATGGTTGTCAGGAGTGAAGAAACTTTTATTTCTTGGCAGCACATGTATCTACCCCCGGGAAGCTCCGCAACCCATGATGGAAGATTCCCTGCTTACTTCTCCACTCGAATATACTAACGAACCTTATGCCATTGCTAAAATTGCGGGTATTAAACTTTGTGAAAGTTATAATATTCAGTATGGTACTAATTTCATTTCTGTCATGCCAACAAATTTATACGGACCTAATGATAATTTTGACCTTGAAAAATCTCACGTATTGCCTGCTTTGATTCGCAAAATCTACATAGGTAAATGTCTGGAAAATAACGACTGGAATTCCATTCAAAATGATTTAAATAAAAGGCCTATTGAGGGT
>QMPO01000142.1 GCA_003648625.1 Bacteroidota bacterium | reverse complement strand
GTCCGGCTACGTCTTTAAAGGTGATATTTACACTTGTATTTTTATCGTAAACCTGGGCTTTCGACTTACCGATATTGAAGATCTGTCCGCCGCCGCCGCCACCGCCGCGGCTCATCATGCGCATAAAAAAGAACCATACCCCGATGAGCAGAGCGAGCGGAAGTATCCAACTCAGAATCTCACCACCCCAGTTGTGTCTTGTTTCCGATTCAACAAAAACTTTGTCGATTTCACTAATGTTTTTTTGCACTTCTTCAACTTTTTCCTCGAAAAGTGCAGGGTCGGAAACATTATAATAATACTGTGCTGCCCCCTGGCCGAAACCTGTGCTTTTTTTTGCGTCTTTGTATTTATCCTGATCCAGCTTTTCCGGCTTAATATAGATTTCGGCAGTTTCCTTGTTTACAAGGATGACCTTCTCAACATCTCCATCAGTAAGCATCTGCTTTAAATTGCGCCAGTCGGTTTTCTCTGCTGTACTGCCAAAATTTAAAAAATTAATACCGATAAAAACCACAGCAAGTATCCCGTAGATCCAGTAAAAACTGAATTTTGGCTTTTTAGAATCACCACCGGTAAATTTTCCAAAAGGATTTCTGCTGTCTTTTTTGTCTGTTCGACTATCTGTTTTTTTCTTGTCTGCCATTCTGTCGTGAAATAAATAATTTAATCGTAGCTTTCGTACTCTTTGATATCAGCGTCAGCCCACAAGCCTTCGAGGTTGTAAAACGGCCTGATGTCTTCAAGGAATATATGAACTACAACATCAACATAGTCTATCAAAATCCATTCCGCATTTTCCAGCCCTTCTTTATTGTAAGGTTTGGTTTCACATTCTTTTCTGACAAATTCCAGAACATTGTCATAAATAGCTTCCAACTGTGTTTTTGATGGTGCATGGCAAATTATAAAATAACTGGTGACCGCATTGTTAATCTTTGTCAGGTCAAGGCTTACAATTTTTTTTGCTTTTTTGTCCTGCATCGCTTCAACAGCCGCCTGCAATATGTTAAAAGCGTCATCTTTTTCAAGAATTTTTTTCCCCATTAATGTCTTTTAAGTGAAAGATTCTGAACCTGCAAAAATAACGAAAAATGACACATGGATGACAGAAATAAAGGGGCATACTTCAAACACTTTTTTAGTGTTTATTTAGAAACAAATTGTACTTTTAACTTCTGATGCATTATGCGATCCATCATATCGATAAAGTTATCTCGACGAATGATCTTGCTTTTGAGGTATGTGCCGAAAAGGAGCCGGAAGAAGGAACTGTTTACGTCGCCTATGAGCAAACAGCAGGTAAAGGATACCATGACAACATCTGGGTAAGCGAAAAAGGAAAAAACCTGACGATGAGTCTCGTGCTCTGCCCAGGTTTTATTAATCCTTCGGAGCAGTTTGTGATCACGCAACTTATTTCCCTTGCCACAGCGGATACGTTGAAAACATTGATACCGGAGCATCTTATACGTATCAAATGGCCTAATGACCTTTATATAAATGAGGCAAAAGTCGGTGGTATTTTGGTGCAAAACAGTATTATGGGCGATCGGATTGAATACACTGTTGTGGGTATTGGTTTGAATGTTAACCAAAGGGAATTTCCGGAAAGTTTACCGAATCCGGTTTCCGTTGGCGGTTATACAAATAAAGATTATGAACTGGATGATGTATTAAAAAGTTTACTGCACTATATAAATGTCCGTTATACGGGGGTTAGTAAATATCCTGACAGGAAACAATTACAGGATGAATATCTGAAGAATCTTTACCGGTACCAGGAGTTAGCTGCTTTTAAAGACAAGGACGGTATATACAACGGCAGGATAACAGACGTTGATGCCTATGGAAGGCTGGAAATAACAGCGCAGAATGGCGCAAAAAAATATTACAATTTCAAAGAAGTTGAGTTTGTTTTAACTAATTAATCCTGGAATCTTTGGCTCAGTTTTTCACTGATCATTTGCACGAGATTTTCCAAAGGTTTTTTAGCGATCATCGCCATCATTGGGTTAAGGTCAGCGTCAACCTCTACTTTTGCCGTTGTTTGTTGCTGGGCTGATGCGTGTTCTTCCAACATGATCTTCAAAACAAATCGTATGGGTGATTTCCCGTCAGGAACGATGTCGATTTGCCGGTATGGAGTTTTTTCCTTGAATTTAAGTGTAAGACTCAGCATGCCGCTGATAGTGAAAGAGCAGGAGTCATTGTCAGATGTCCAGTTCACAATTTGTTCAGGCATCAGGTGTTCGTAATTATTGAAATCAGAAAGAAACTCAAACAGATCCTTTTGTGACGTATGAATTTCTTGTGGTTTTGCTGCAATGATCATAGTTAGTTTTTTTTATGTTGTTCGCTCCAGGCCTTCGGGTCTTTCCTCCATTCCATCAGCGAAACTTTTTCTGTTGCGGAGATGTAATCCATTTCAACGGCTTTCTTGATCATGTGCTCATAATCTGACAAGGCAATAAGCTGGCAGTTAGCTTCGGTAAAATTCTCATCTGCCACAGGAAGCCCGTACGTGAATATGGCCACCATGCCTTTTACAGTGCCTCCGGCTTCACGAATAGCATTTACGGCATTCAGACTGCTTTTCCCCGTTGAGATAAGGTCTTCAATAACAACAACGGTTTGCCCTTCATTCAGGCGGCCTTCGATCTGGTTGGTTAAGCCATGTTCTTTTTTGGATGAGCGTACATAGATAAAAGGCACTCCCAATTCCTGGGCAACCAGCACTCCCTGCGGAATGCCTGCCGTAGCAACACCGGCAATTACATCAACATCGCCAAACTGCTCCGAAACCTGTTTGACTAATTCATGTCTGATGAATGTTCTTATTTCGGGATATGACAAGGCAATTCGGTTATCGCAGTAAATAGGTGAATGTAATCCTGAAGCCCACACGAAAGGTGTTGAATTATTCAGCTTAATTGCTTTAATTTGTAGTAGATGTCCGGCAACGAGTGCCGCTGTTTCTTCATTTTTGACCATGGAGCAAATGTATAAAGTTTTTTACAACGATAAAGCTATATTTTTAAAGGATAAATGCCTGGAATTAATTCCGGACAGCACTGTGCAGGTTGTGCAGGATAAAGAAGACCTTTTTGCTTTCCTCAGGTTTTTTTTCGCGAGAAATCAAATAAAAAATATTTGCGTCACAGGCTATTCCCAGAAAGAAATGTTTCGTGATTTTACCTCATATTTTATTTTAATTGAAGCAGCTGGAGGTCTTGTGTCGAATGTGGAAAACAAGTTCTTGTTTATAAAAAGGTTTGACAAATGGGATTTACCCAAAGGTAAAGTGGAAAAAGGTGAACACCCCCGGGAAGCAGCAGTGCGCGAGGTGGAAGAGGAGACGGGCGTAACCGGACTGGTGGTAGTTGAGGAATTACCCCCTACATATCATATCTATCCGTACGAAGATAATTTAATACTTAAAAAAACTTTTTGGTACAGGATGACCACCGAATCGAACAGCAAACTGAAACCGCAATTAAAAGAAGATATCACAGAAGTCGTATGGCAAGATCTGGCGCAAAGTAAAAAAGCCCTGGCCGAAAGTTACAGATCCTTGTACGAGACATTAAGTCCTTTTTTGGAAGAAAAGAGTTGAGTGTGTGGTAAATTATTTCTTGATTACTTTTCCGGTATAGTTTCCCTCCTCCGTTTTAACCCTGATGATATAAACACCCGGGCTTAGCTCCGACAAGTCAATAGTTGATGCTGATACTGAATTCAGATTCATCACCTGTTTTCCCAAGTAGTCTGAAACAGATATCTGAGCTGTCTTCTTGTTATGCAGATCAAAATGCACCAATCCGTCAGCAGGATTCGGGTAGATGTTTATATCGTCGAATTTAACCTGCCGGATTCCTGTTTCCGGATCATATTCATAACAGCCTAAATCCGGTGCCGTATTGTAATATTCGGAATCGTCCATGTCAACAACAGTAAGTTCATCCCCGTAAGCATCAGTTATAGTTAAGGAATCGATGCCCGTATCGATACAAGGTGAAGTGGGAAGAAGATGAAAGTCTCCTGATGTTGCATCCACAAATTCTGCGTCAACATTCATGTTGTGGCTTCCATCGGCACCGTCCGGAAAAGGTGTGTTACAATAGTTTATTTCGGCATACCCAAAATCAAGGTAAATATTATCACTATAAGCACCGGGATTGTTGTAAATGATCGAGTTGGTAAACGAGGCATCGGAAAATACAACATCAACACCTCCGCCATCACCATGGGTGGCATGATTGTCATACATCGTACAATTCACAAACCTGATCCGGGCGCAATAACCTAACATGTATACCGCTCCGCCACTCGAGAAACTGGTGACATTTCCTGTAAATAAACTGCGATAAATACGGGTGTCGTAACAACCGTACAAGCAAATGGCTCCGCCGCCGTATAAAACCGTATTGTTACGGAATACGCAGTTCTCTATATTGGCTCCGTTATCTCCTGAAAGTTTTATGGCGCCACCTTCGCCGTAGGTGTTGTTGTTAACAAATGTACAGTTTGTGATCTGGGTTTCCGATCCCGTATTGATCCCGTACACAGCGCCGCCCATCCCGTTTTCTTCGGCAACAGCTTCGTTATAGGCAAACAGGCAGTGACTTATTACGGCATCTGAACTGTGCAACATAAGAGCACCGCCGTGTTGGTCAGGGTAATCACTTCCGCTGGTTTTCCCGTATTCAAAATGGCAATAGGTAAATGCACTTCCGCTTTGAGACTCGGTAAGACGTATCCCGTGCCAACCGGTCTGGGGATTGCTGGCGGTAAAAAAAATACTGTCTGATTCTGTGCCAGAAGCTACCAGACTTCCGTTTACGGTAAATTTATAATGCCCCTGAAAAATAATTTCCACACCGGCTTCTATATTTAATGATGCGCCCACAGGAATAGTCAGCTCGCCGGTTACTAAATAGGGCGATCCTGTAGCAGCCCATGTGCCTGATTGATTGCCTTCAACTTCCGTTTGGGAAAATGCTGCCGTAGCCAGTAATGTGAACAGGGTAAGTGTAATAATTTTGTGCATGTTCATTTTTGTTTATAGTCCTGTTGTGAATTTTGCGCAATAATACTAAATTTTATTCTTCCTGCCTGATCCTTTCCGATGTGCTTGCTGATTTGCTTTGCTGTATAGGTGGTGGGGAGGAGAGCTGGTGGTAAAGAAAAAATAGTTCGTATATTTACAAGGAATTTTTAACGATCAAAATGAAAAAGATTGCTGTTTTTCCGGGTTCTTTTGACCCTATTACGCTCGGGCATGTTGCTGTTATGAACAGGGCAGTTCCTTTGTTTGATCAACTGATCATAGCCATCGGTGATAATGCAGACAAGAAACATATGTTTCCGTTGGAGCAACGTAAAAAGTGGATTCTTGATATTTTTAAAGATCAGCCGAAAATTACGGTGGCGATTTATAACGGCCTGACCGTTGATTTTTGTAAAAAGACAAATGCTCAGTTCATTTTACGTGGTCTGCGTACGTCGGCCGACTTTGAGTTTGAGCGGAGTATTGCCCAGGTAAACAGGAGGTTGGCTCCTGAAGTGGATACCCTGTTTATTCTGACTGAGGCAAAATACACTCCTGTTTCCTCATCCATTGTCCGTGATATTATCAGGAACGGAGGAGATATTTCCGAATTTGTACCTGAAGAGGTGCGGTTTTAATCAAATATTTTTTAGCTATTTGCGTTAAGGTGATGTGCATAATCATGTGACATATGAACAGGATTCTGGCTTTCTTTTTTTTATTGGCGGCTTGTACGACCGGAGCGCAAAATACTGAGGTTTCAGGAACTGCACTCGGACGTCCCGGTGAACTGGTCAGGGTGCTTGTTTATGCTGATCAGTTCTCGCTTCTGGATTCTACCCTGGCATCTGCCGAGACAGATGTGTGGGGGAATTTCAGCTTGTCGTTTTCCTGCGATAAAACGGAATATGCTTTTCTTGCCCTTGGTCTGAAAAAAGGTGAATTTTACATGGAACCGGGACTTGCTTACCGTGCATTTGTACGCGCTGATACAGTAAAGGGATCTGTTTTCGACCAGTTGCCTTTACAGTTTGACCTGGAGGAGGGGAGCGGTAATCTGAACAAAATGATCGGGGAATTTAACTTCGATTACAATACATTCATCCTTCAGCATCAGAAACAATTACTCAGGGCGAAATCTGATAAGCTGATAAATGATTTTATTGTCAGGGAAAAAACCAGGTTTGCAAATGAATTATCCGGAAATGCTTACTTTAACGATTATGTTGCGTATAGCTTTGCGTCGTTGGAGTGGATCAGTAAAATAAAGAGCGATACGGCGATTTTGGAAGAGTATTTTACCGGCAGGGAGGTGCTATATGAAAATATTGCTTACACCGAATTTTTTCGTGATTTCTTCAAACAGTATTTTAAAAACCTGAAGGCTTTTGATTATCCTGTTTTGGTAAGTACCATGAACAGGGGTGAATTATTCTATATCGATTCATTGTTACAGCAGGATAAATGGCTGGAAAAAGACGGGCGTGTTCGTGAACTTGCTCTGATGCTTTTACTGGCGCGTAATTATTACAATAAAGATGTTGGTAAGGAAAAAGTCCTGAACATTTTTACGGAAATTGAAAAAACCGGTAATTATGACAGAAACAGGATTGTAGCCGGAAATTTTAAACGGAAACTGTTAAAATTGGACTATGGAAGCAAAGCTCCTTTATTTGAATTGAAAAACACACAGGGTCAGCGCGTTGCCTTAAGTGACTTTAAAGGAAAATTTGTTTTGCTAAACTTTGTTACGTCAAGATGTAAGCCCTGCTTCTTCAATTTTCAGAAAATGGAGCAGATACAAAGTGGTTTTGAAAACAAACTGGAGGTGGTTGTTGTTGTATCGGACGAAAAGGCAGAAAAAGTCATGCCATATGTTAAAGATACCCGCTTTCATTTGCTCAATCTGGAAAATAATATTCTTCTGCTGGAAGATTATGAGATTAAAACCTACCCAACGTTCATCATTATTAATCCCAACGGTACAATAGCTATGGCCCCGGCGCCCTTGCCTGATGAAAACCTGGATGTTTACATTGAACGATTTATGCAGAGCTACAAAAATCAAAACAAAGAGAAAGCGAATTAAGACAGTCCATATTTACTTGTCTTTAAAAAAATTACCTTTGTGGCGGTTTTTATAAGCTGGTTGTCCGATTCAACCGCTTGGAATAATTATTGATGAACCATTTGAAAAACCGTATAGTAAGATGTTTAATGTTCTGAAAAAGTTTTTAGGTGATAAAGCAACACGCGACCTGAAAGAACTCAACCCTATTTTAAAAAAAATACAAGACGCATATAAAACCATTTCGCAGTTAAGTAATGATGAGCTGAGAGCGAAAACTGATGAGTTCAGAGAAGGGATTGCGCAAAATATCGCCGAAGAAGAAAAAGAAATAGCCCAGCTGAAAGCTCGGATCAGTGATGATACGCAGATCGATGTCAACGAGAAAGAAGAGATATACAGGCGTATCGATAAAATAAATAATCGTATTTATGAAAAAACGGAAGAGGAACTTAACAGGATTCTTCCGGAAGCTTTTGCTGTTGTTAGAGAAGCATCAAAGCGCACAACAACGCTGCGCCATTTTGATTGTCAAATCTTGGGTGGAATTGTTTTGCATCAAGGGTGTATTTCAGAAATGGTTACGGGAGAAGGAAAAACT
>QMPO01000141.1 GCA_003648625.1 Bacteroidota bacterium | reverse complement strand
GGCATGTTCGAAACCAACACCAAAGGCATCACCACCTGGAAAAACTACGAACACATCCAGCATATGCGCAGGAGGTGTTTTGTGAAGGAATTGGGGTAAGTTTAATGGATGGTTGGATGGTTTTTTACTCAATTCCGCTTCAAGCGTCCCGCTTGAAGTAACTTTTTACAGTTCAGCCAGCTTTTTGTATCATCTGCCATCATTCATTTTTAAAAAGACACGTCTATTTTCAGTTTTTTGAATGATACATCTTCGGGATAATTCCGCCGGACAAAATCATTGTTTAAATAGAATGTTTGAATCTTTTTAGTCGTGTCTGCGCGTGCCAAAATCTCCCGGACAGATTTGATGTTCTTTTTGGAAAACGATTTATACCACAACGCCCAGTAATACACCAGGTAATAATCCGCTTCTTTGTCAATCATCGGTTTTTTCATAGTTTCTATATTCCGGTAATCCTGCAAAACCTGCTGTAAAGTATTAACCGTATCCAGCGGTAAAAATATTGAGCTCATTCCCGAAAAAAAGTCATCTTCCGGTAGTGAGCAATAATTACCCGTTTGCGCTCCTTTATAGATGATACAGTCACCGTTCTTGTTAAAAACAAGCACCTGATCGGCAAACCGGAAGTTTATTTGCGTACTGTCGGGACAAGTTAGTTTCTCTTCCGGCAGGTACAGATACGCTTCGTTTAGTTCAATACCGTTTTTAATGCAAAACCCCGTCAAATCATCCACTGTTTGCATACGGATATCCCGTACGCCTGTAATGGTTTTTAAGACGGGGCTGCAGCTATAAAATAGCACTAACAATATTATCCATATGACAAACTTCTTTAGCATATACCTGTCAATTAAGGGGCTTGCTATTCTTTCATTACTTCAACAATCGTATCAAAAGAAACCGCACCTGTATGTTTATAAACAACCTTATTCTGCCTGTCAAAAAGAATCAAACTCGGAAAACCGCTAACCTCTTCGCAGCCGGAACATATTTCCGCTATAAATTTGTGCATGCGATAGTGCGGATTTCTCTTTTCACCATATTTATAAACATCTAACAAATAAACGGGGTTGTTTAAATTTATCTTTTGTGCATACTCCGAATAATCATATTTGTAAACCCAATCATCGGGAGAAATGAAATAGGTTTCCGGCTTATTCCCATGTTGTTTTAAATCTTTGACAAAACCCGGCAAAAATGCTTCGCTGCCCGGACACCATTGCGTGAAAAACACGATAAGTTTGTAGTTTGCCGTATCGTTTTGTATGCCGGAAAGAAACCTACTGCTGTTTATGGAATAGATGTTTTCTTCGGGTTTGTCTTCCGAACCAAACGGAGTTAATTTGTAATATGCCTGCTTTTCTTCGTTAAGATCTTTGTAAAACCTTAAATGATTAAAGTCGATTGCACAGGAGGATAGTAGAAATAATAATGCAAAGTAAAGTTTAAACATTTAATCAATTTTAAGGTAACTTAAGTAGTGCTTACATCTCATCCAAATTGTTAATGATAATTTATTTGCTCCACAACAATCGAATTATCCTGCGATACATAAAATAATTCTTCATCTGAATAAAAATATAAGCCCGTTTTTATCTGTTTACCCGGATTTGTAATTTCTTTTTTACTGATCAAATGGTTATCTTTTCTATCAATTTCAATGATATAATATTTTTCGTGTTGTTTGAAAAGTATCCGAATGGTTTGTTCTAACACAATGGCATCAGAAAAAAGATAATTCGATTCAAGTTTGGTCAAACTCGCGTTCTGATAATTGAAACTGAATTCCAGATTAACCGGCTCGAGCGGCAGTTTTAAAGTTTGATGATGATCAAGATCATAATAAGAAAGACTATATTGTAAAAAGGCATAAGGATTGACAAACGTCAGGACTTTCCCCAGATAGCGGTATTTACTTGCAGGGAAGTATTCGGAAGGCAATTGATAATCTAAAAATCGTGAAAAAACAAACTTGTCATCTGTCAAAACAAACTCGCCGATGATGTATTGTTCATCTGCTAATTTATCAACTTTTCCCATTTGCAGATAATATTTACCCTGATATGCTGAAAAAGATCCCGGGTTAACATAATACTCTTCAGGATAAGATTTATCATCAATGGATAGTATTTTATAGTCATCCGGGCTGTTAAAAATGATCAGGCCGGTTTTAAAAGCAATACCCATCGCTCCATGATCAAATTTTATATCGGGAACCAATAAAAAAGAAGCCATCACATTTCTGCTTCCCATAGATGGTTGAATACGCATGTGGTCCGCATTTCCTCTCTTTAATTGCCTTTTATATTCGATAAAGAGATTATAAGCAGAAGTATCACCGGCAATTTTTATATAATTCGCACGGGTTGTCAGGTCTTGCCCGGTTAAAACAGACACCTGGTTCTCTTTACTTTTACTAATGAAAATAAACCTTCCGAACATATAATCGGAAATAAGGAAATACTTATCGGCATTGATGATGTATGCAGACCTTGAAATGGCAATTGTATCGGGTAATTTTATTTCAACAATATTTTTCTCTCCAAAACCGTCAAACTTTTTTAGTAACGAATAATCTGTCAACTCGTTTTTGTTATATACATAAACTTCGGATGATACACTATTGTTCAACGAGTTATAAACCGAATCGGAAATGACGATCTTATAATTGCTTATATCCTGAATATTTAAGACATGATTAAGGTATTCTTTTACTTCGGCTTCCGACAGTTTGGGAAAAACGATCGTCTTTTTAATTTTTTCATTGGCCGATTCAACATTCTGCATGCCTGCATAACAGTTCAGACAATCGTTCGGGCAAACTTTAACCACGCAACTGTCTTGGGAAAATAAACGGAAGAATGATATTAACAATAAGTTCAATAGTATTAATTTCATAATAGAGTGATTTAAAGTTAAAACAGGCCTCACCCGACTTGAGTCAACTAACACACCATGACCACAAAAATACCAAATCCAAATTTACAAAATAACCTCAACATCAATCCTGCTTTTCTCTCCGAAATAGTTTGCTATTCTGCTTTATGGAAAATCTTCCCGTTTGTTTACAAACCCTATCAACCGGAGGATGGAATTTGTACCTGCTGCCCATGTTTCAAAGATAAAAATATGCTGATGATTATTTTGTTTTTTCCGGCAATGAATGTTTCGGGTAATTTAGTTTGGCCCAGATCTCGCCTGCGCACAGGCGGGGCAGGAAGACTTGTGCCAGGGGGGCAATATCTTGCTACTTTTCTGTTTTAATAGCTTTTTTTAATTGCTCAAATTTAATCGGGGAAATTCCATTTTCTTGATATAGTTTAATAGCTTTATTAATGAAAATAATTGCCTTATCATACTCTTTATTATTATAGGCTATTTCAGCCATCAACCCTACTATTGAATAGTCGTCAGGGGCCAACTTATATGCATTATTTAATATTTCTTCCGATTTATTAATATAGAGTAAGTTTCCAATATTCCTAAAATAATAATTAGCTATAAAGAACAATCCGGAAGGACTGTTTTGAGCGATTCTTAAATATTCTTTTTCATTGTATAAAGCGTTGGTTGTATCACCTGCTTGAAGATAGTAAAATGTTTTTAAAGCTTGAAGCTTATTTATCGTGTCGTTCTTTTTTCCTGTAAGATACAAGAGGGTATAACCATCAGTATCTTTTAATTCATAAGTTTGAATAGTGTCATTGAAAAATTTTGCTGATTTTTCAATTAAGTCTAAATCTTTTTGTTGTACAAGTTCTTTTAAACCAAATTCAAGTAAAGCATTAATTCTTAAATCAATTTGTAGTGTGTCGTACTCTTGTATTAAAAGATCTCTTTGATTAATCAATATATTAAACGGGACGCTTACAGGGCTAAAATAGGAATAGCCATTATCATAAGTTCTGCAAAAAAAGTAATCATAAATAAATTCTCTAACTTCCGCTTGTTTCACGTTTGACGTATCAATAAAAGAAACAAACAAATCAATATCTTTTGATGTTAATTCTTTTGCATTCTTTCGGGTTTTTAAATATTGAAGTAAAAATTTCACATCTCTGTTGCCATCATTGTATCGTTGTATTATTGCATCGTATCTACGTATGGTATCCAATGCAGTATTCCCTAACCGAATTAAGTCGTCAGGTGTACTTTGACCTTTTAGGTTTTTATGAACAATCGTAAGAGATGAGTCAATAAAATAATACCCCGTTTTTGTTTTATTAATTTCGATTTGTTCAAAATCAATATTCTTTAGCGTATCTATTGAAATAGAATAACAATTAAAGAATGTGGAATAGAACTTTACAACCTCTTTGTTTTCAAAAACAACACTGTCTTTACTATAAGAGCAACTGTTTGGAGCATAAACCCAAACAAAACTAATATTTTTTGAGGCAATTTCTTTTTCTATTTTCTTCGGTTCAATTCTTTTAAATAAATTACTATTCTGAGTAAAAGCAGTGTTGATAAACAGAAAAAGACAAATTAATGTATAAAGAATTTTCATTATAATAAAGTTCTTATAAAATAATATAGAAAGAGGCTGTCCAATATTTATCGGACAGCCTTATATAACTCTAACTAAAAGAAATAATACGTATAAGTATAAACTTGCCTACTTTGCTCATCTTCAACGGTCATAGTATTACATGCTTCATTACAAGGATTGGAACTAGATTTTTTGCAAAAATAATAACCCCATGAACTTTTAACTTTACATTTACCTGTTGTACCATTGCAAGGACAAGAGTATGTATATCCACCAACATTGTTAATACTTTTACTCTCAGGAAGTAACACCACAAGTGCCCTGCCATAGATATTCAGTACAGAGAATTTGTATCCATCAGGTGCCGTCATATAATCTCCATTATCAATTGCCATGGGAATATCTTCCATGCTGTTATAAAATTGAAGTATAAATGTTTCAAATTCTTCTTGAACATCAGGGTAAGCTAAAAGAGCTTCAAATGCGTACGGAAGATCTTCATCAGGTTGAGCAAAACTGATTCCAATACTTGGATTTACAAATCCTCCCTGCAAAATTTCATATTCTATCTTTGTGTCGTCATTTTTTGCTTTCTCTACTCTATCGCATGATGTACAACCTGTCTGGATTACACAACTGACCTCTCCACCGTTTCCAACAGGGCTGCAATTATCATCACTTCCATTAGTACAATCACAAGTAACACTAACTGAACTTCTGGTCTGACTTTTATTATCCCATATAATTAAACTACTATCAGTCGTATATCCATAGTAGATATAACCTTCAGGTGCAGTAAATATAATTTGATTTTCATCTTTACCTTCTATCTTTTCTATTTTTGTCTTATCTGGCAGCCAGAAATCATAAGATTCACAAGTTGTACATATTTCACTTAGTACTTCGTCAGGTATAAGATTCTGTTCAACTTGTTTTGGATTCTCTTTAACACATGAATAAAGAAAGATTCCCAAAATAATTATACTCATTATACCTATGTAAACTAATATTTTTGTTTTAATTTTTTCCATTTTTTATTAATTTTCATTCCCCCTACTCTCTCAAAGCTTTTCGGGAACCGCTTTCCCGTATGTTCCGGAACGGGCAGGCCGGTAGGTTTGATTTCGTTGTTTGCCGTCAACGGATATAACAATCTACCCTGCAAACTGCTACATCAAAGTGATTTTTGAACTATCTTTGCCGGCATACCTCCTTTCTGTGTTGGTGATGTATATATGGTTGTATCGTCATTGACATTTTAAGGGGGTTTTGTTTAGTCCGCACTAAGTAAATTCTTCTAATCTGTTGTACCAAGTAAAAAAAGTTACGGAGAGATACTGGGAAATTCCGTTCTGTTCATTATTCACAATTGCTTGGTTCTCAAAATGTAAATGTAGAAAAAAAAAAAAACGACTGAAAGGAAGTTTTTGTAATTTATACATTTTCTAAATAACGGCAGAAGATATTCTACGCTCAGTTAGCCGAAAAATATACTTTTAAACCAAGCTACAAACTTGGATTTATTTATGGGTTAAAATCAAAGACTTAAACCGGGGTCAGTGAAAATTTTATTCCGCCACGTTAAAATTGAACCGGATCAGAAAAGGATACTCTCCGTTTTCAGGGTTTACATTAACCGCTTTCCGCAGTTCATTTAACGATCTGTCCCGATCACCTTTCAATTGGTAATACAAGCTTTCCACCAGGTACTTGTTTCCGGCCAGATACCGATCCATCAGTTGAGCGTTATCAATATTGTAAAATACGTTGTTGATATTGCACCTGTCTTCCGCCATATAAGCGAGGTTATTCGTCAGATTTTCCGGGTTAAAACATTTCATGGAAAAGAATTCGGTGTATGACAGATCATCAGTATTTATGCGCACATCCTTCGGGAACCCGTTGATGGTCTTGTCATCCATCATTACGCATACGGCAAAATGGTAAGGGTCGATATAGAAATAATTTTCTGAAGGCAACATACCAACGTTTTTACTCCACTCCCTGAAATTTATCTTCAACGGATTTGTGGAGCCAAGCAGGATAGCGTGGTATTGCCCGAGCCAGACGGTGGCATAGGGAAATACCTTATGAAATGTTTTGATCAGCCCCAAAAAGTCGTTCAGACGCAGTTTATGCAAAGGCAGATACTGACTTACCATGCCACCATCATTCAGGTGAGTTTTACAAAGTTCAAAATATTCTTCGGTGTACAGGTTTCCCGAGCCCAATACCGGATGTGTCGGGTCGCAAGAAATAAGATCGTATGTTTTGGAAGTTTTTTGCAGAAAATGCCTGCCGTCGCCCGCCATCAGGTTCAGACGAGGATCTTCAATTACATCGTTGTTCAGTTCCGAATAAAAAGGTGCAGCCTCTTTTAGACCAGGTACCATCTCAACACAGTCGATTTTCTCTACTTCCGGATGAGCGGCAATGGCCGACGTGGTTACGCCCATGCCAAAACCCACTACCAGCACATTTTTACACTCCAGTCCGGTGAAAAATGGCAGGTGCCCGATCATTTTTACGGCTTTCACGGCATCGTAAGTGGATCCAATGACGGCGCTGTTGTTCACATACGAAACTCTGATAAACGCTCCGGGATTTTTTTCCTGGGCCACTACCAGTGTGCCTTCCACTGTCTCTTTGTAATACAGGATTTCCCTGTCCAGTTTTTTAAAGGACGGTGGCAGTATCTTGATTTCTCCTAAAAGAAATATTGCCGCCAGCAAACCTAAAAATCCAGCTGTTATCATATTTCGTGTCCGCTTGCTTTCATCTTTCCAACGTATCACAACCAGCGCCAGCAACAACAAGGCCGACAACAGTAGAATGGCTTTCACCACACCCAGCAACGGGATCAACACAAAAGCCGACAGGAATGGCCCCAGCACGGAGCCAATGGTATTGTACATCAGAACGAGGCCTATATTCTTACTTACCTTTCGGCTGTCGGGCGAATAAACCCGGCAGGCCAGCGGGAAGCTGAAGCCTGAAACGATGGATGGTGGCACGACCACCAGCAGTGAAGCAATTGCAGGGATGAGCAAGATGCGTACTACCGGAATTTCGTTTAGCCGGCCCAGGGGGAACATCACTAATTCCGGTAGTTTAACCAGAATAAAAGCCCCGGCCAGCCCCAGCAAAACCATCCAGAGAAGCACACGGGTTAATATTTTTGCCGGGTTTTTAATTGTATCTCCTCTGCGTTTGTAGATCCAGCTTCC
>QMPO01000140.1 GCA_003648625.1 Bacteroidota bacterium | reverse complement strand
GCCTATTTCCCTGACGGCAATAATTGCCACTTCGAGATTGTGAAAGATAAACGGCTTTCCGTTGACCAGCTTTTCATCACGATATATATCGCAGGCTATGTCAAAGGCTTTTCTGATTTTAACCTTTTCAGCATCCGGGATATTTCCATTACCGCTGTTCAGTAATTCCGTATATTTTTCCTCTATTTCAGCGTTTCCAACGGGCATCAGTTTTACAACGTTTATATCGTAAACTTAGTGTATCAGTTTATAAATAAAAACAGCGTTTGCAAGAGGATCGCAAACGCTGTTTTTTACATGTCTTACATGATTATCATTTGGCATCCCCTTCAATCAGTGGGTCTTCCGATATGGACTCTCTCATCTTTGTGTCAGCTTTGATATTCTGAAACTTATAATAGTCCATAATTCCCAGATTTCCTGATCTGAAGGCCTCTGCCATAGCTTTTGGAATTTCAGCTTCTGCCTGAATTACGTTAGCCCTGGCTTCCTGGGCTTTGGCTTTCATTTCCTGCTCCTGTGCCACGGCCATTGCTCTACGTTCTTCTGCTTTAGCCTGGGCGATGTTCTTATCGGCATTAGCCTGGTCCATCTGTAAGGCAGCACCGATATTTTTACCGATGTCGATATCGGCAATATCAATGGACAGGATTTCGAAAGCTGTTCCGGAATCAAGGCCTTTCTGAAGCACTACCTTTGAAATACTATCCGGATTTTCCAGCACAGCTTTATGCGAATCGGCAGAACCGATAGAGGAAACTATACCTTCGCCAACGCGGGCAAGTACAGTTTCTTCGCCAGCACCCCCCACCAGTTGTTCGATATTGGCCCTGACGGTTACACGTGCCAGTGCTATTAACTGAATACCGTCTTTCGCAACAGCGGCTACTTTTTTCGTATCAATTACTTTGGGATTTACCGACATCTGAACAGCTTCCAGCACATCACGACCGGCAAGGTCGATGGCTGTGGCTGTTTTAAAATCAAGTTCAATGTTCGCTTTGTCGGCTGAGATCAGCGAATTGACAACAGCCTGTACATGGCCACCTGCCAGGTAATGGGCCTCCATGTCATCCCGCTTCAAATCCAGTCCTGCTTTGGTAGCAGCAATTAAACTGGTGACAATAACTCCCGGCGGAACTTTTCTCCAGCGCATCAGGATTAACTGAAGCAGTGAAATACGTACGCCCGAAACCAGGGCCGTAAACCATAATCCGACAGGAATGAAGTAAAACAGCAGCCATAACAAGAATATGGCGCCAATACCTGAAGCAATAAGCACATAAATATTAGTCATAATATTATTCGTTTAAATTTTTAATAAATATTTTATTTCCTGCAATCTTCACAATTTCTATTTCACTGTTTTCATCAATAAATTCTGCCAGCGCACTCACTTCAAAAAACTGATCATAAAATACAGCTTTCCCCATCGGGGCACAACGTGAAATTGTTTTGCCCTTATCCCCTACTTTCAAATCTACTGACTTAAAGGTGCGTGCCTTGCTGTCAATGCGCGTGTCCAGCATGGCCTTTTTCCATGTTTTGGATCTCAGCGCCAATACCAGACCCACTAAGTTAATACCGAGGGTTACTGCCAGTGTTATATGCCCTTCGTAAATACCCTGCCGTGTGTATGCCAGCCATATACCTGCTGCCATTAAAATAAAGCCAACAATTCCGGCAACACCCGAACCGGGTATGACCAGAATCTCAAGCAGCAGCATAAGCAGACCAACCAGGATGAGAATGATGATAACAGGCCACATAATCTATTTGATTTTAACAGTTAGCTTTCGGTTTAACATTTCCGTATAATACGGTTTTAATTCATTGAATGAACCATTCTTAACAGGACAGTTTCCTTTGTGATGTGCAATCAATGCACAATTCTCCGCCTGTAAAGGATTGTGTTCACATACGTCAATCAAGGTCTCAATCACAAAATCAAATGTATTGACATCATCATTATATAAAATCAACCGCTTTTGTTCTTCCTGTTTTTCGGCGGTTTGGTCTGAATAAGATGTTTTTTCTTTGGTTGACATGAGCTTTTCCTGATAAATTATCGCATGGCTCAAAGTTAATAAAAATTAGCCCATAAAAAACTCGTTCCATTCACTAAAAACTATTATCAAAGGAAGACTCTTCGTAAAACACATCCGGAAAACAATGCTATTTTTGCAGCTATGGACGCATTCTCGACATTTGTCAGTTTTTTGGGTGAAAAATTGCAGCAGCCATTACCCGGACTTGATGCCCAGCTTCGGCTTGCTCCGGTAAGCAGGATCAAGGAGTTGAAAAATGTAACGGGGCCGCTGCATGCGCTGGAGAGTGCTGTCCTGGCACTTTTTTTTCCGTACAAAAACGACATCGGGATATTGTTGTTGAAACGCGCGGCCGATAACAGCGTGCACAGCCGTCAGGTTTCGTTTCCGGGCGGAAAAAAAGAAAATTCAGATGCTGACCTGCAGGAAACTGCTCTCCGCGAAACATTTGAAGAAACCGGCATCCCGGCAGAAGAGATACATGTGCTGGGAACATTGTCACGACTTTACATCCGGCCAAGCAACTTTAACGTTTTACCATACGTGGGTTATATCGATTATGATCCGGTACTGCAAAGCAATGCCGAAGTTGAGCGCCCGTTGAAAGTAGCCCTCAGCGAATTGACAAATCCTGATCTTCCTGTTGAAAGAACTATCAAAGGGCATGATGGAAAACGCTACCCGGTACCCTGCTATGACATCCAGGGCGAAATCATCTGGGGCGCTACAGCTATGATGCTGAGTGAACTACTGGCTGTAATTTTGGAATAATCCTACTCTTCCACAATAATTTCATGGATCAGCTCCGCTTTGGCTCTGAGCATTTCGCTTACGCCGCAGTATCTGTCCTGTGAAAGAGTAACCGCTTTTTCCAGTTTGGCCATTGGCAAGTCTTTCCCCTTGAAAAAATATTTAATGTAAATGGTATGGAAATATTTCGGATGTTCATCGGTCAGTTCGCCGCTCACTTCTACATTGAAAGCATCAGGTTTTACCCGCATCTTTGTAAGAATGGAAATCACATCCATTCCTGTGCATCCGCCCAGCGAAACCAGGGTCAGTGGTTTTGGCCTGGGGCCTCTGTCTTTACCTCCAACACGCTCTTCTGCATCTATAACAATCTTAAACCCATTCACTTCGGCTTCAAAAGCCATTTCATCCATCCAGTTGATACTTACTGTTTCTGCCATAATCTTTCTTTTATTTAATTCAGGATGCGAAAATAATTAATTTGTACAAACGAGCAATTAATGTACAAATCTCCCTCGGAAACCAGATCTTTTTCTCGGCATATTGGGAACAAAAAAGAGATCTTTTAATACATAAATCCGATATCACCCGGAACGATCCCGGTTTCAAACTTTTGCACTAGAACCCCGTTGGGATTGTAACGGTTCACTACCCCGTTACGTGTATAATCATTGGCATCGGTTACATAAATATGTGATTCGGGACTGACTCCAAGTGTATAGAAGCTATCATTCCCGCCTGCCCGAATAAAATAATTATCAGGCAATTGATCAGTTGAAACAGCCATCCGGTATATGTTTTTATTGAGATAATAAAGCGTATCCCCAGTTTTATTGATGTCCAGACTATTTGGGGAACTGTTGATATCAGGAAATTCCATATGCAGCAATACATTTTTATTATCCGGATCTATTTTCCACAATGAGGGTAATTCTTCATTTAAAAATCCACCACTACATAAAACCCACAAATAGTTGTCTTTATCCAGCACCATACTGTTAGGCTCGATACCCACCTGTATGCTGTCAACCATCTGTATATTGTTCGTATCAATCACCATTACCATGTTGTTCAGCTTGTCCTGCTGGAAAGCCGACCAGTTAGTTGCAAAAACTTTATTTCCGTAGTTCAGTAGATTTTCCGAAGTACGCCCTAGCGGCACCCGGGAAATAATTTCCATGTTTTCCGTATTAATAAGTGTCAGGTTCTTCTCATACAGGTCGGAAATCAATGCCCGCTGGTTGTCTATTTTCAGCAAATGACGCGGAGAAGTCAACCCGGTTGTTTTTGCCTGGTATTTACCGGTAACGGCATCAATTTTATATACCACGTGTGAATTATTCACGACTACATAAATACTATTCTCATCAAAAGTGATGCTGTTGGCCACATCGCCCAGTGGTGCTCCGTTGATCCGGTAAAAAACCTGCTGGCTCACCTCCCCTGTGTTGTAATTGTAATAAGTCAGCGAAGCATTACCGGCGGTAAAATTCCCTTCGTTAACCACAAACACGGCATTTTCAAACTCTCCGACCGGAGGGGCTGGTTCCGGATCTTTTTGGCAGGAAGAAAAAAATAATATTGCTGCGGTTAACAGGAATACAGAGTGTTTATAAAGCTTTTTACATGTCATTTTCATATCTTCTATTTCCACTTGAATGAAATAAACAACTCATAGTTTCTACCGGGCATAGGCCGCCAGAGCATTGCCTGGTAACTTACGTTAAAAAGGTTGTTAACCCTGAATTTCGCTTCAAGACTTATTTTATGTATATCAAAACTTTTCCCCACGGAAATACTACTCAATGAAAAAGCAGGTAACACATTTGAATAGAGCGACGCATCATTTAATGAAGTGTTTCTTTTTCCTGTAAGTTGCGTATTCCAGGTAAATTCAAATTTCCGGTACGATAAGAAAGCGAATATATTACCGGAATGCAAAGGCACATAGATCAGCTGTCGCCCGGCATATCCGCCTTCTTTGGCTTCGTTGCTTTCATTGGTGGACTTAGTAAACGAATAACGAATAATAAATTTATAAATTACATCATCCTTCTGTCCGTACAATTGGCCTAAAGCTTCCAGCCCACGGGCATGCACAAAAGCAATATTACGCGCCGTCCAATACCTGTAATCAGTTGGCACCCACTGGATCCAGTCGTTAATGTAAGAATCGTAGCCGCTTAGCTCCACCGTTAAACCAATAAGTCCGGAAAAACGTTTTACATACGTGATGCCCCCTTCGTATTGTATTCCATATTCCGGTTTCAGGTCTTCATTACCACCCGGATACCAATACAGATCATTTAAGCCCGGCAGGTTGTAATTATAGTTTGCGTTGAATCTCAGATACAGATCATGTGTCCTGAAAGGTTTTATGGAAACTCCCGCAAAAGGAGCCGGAGGGGTAAAAACGTTATCCACAAACTGCTGACGAAACATCAATTCCATATTCAAGAAATCAGAGAAACTCTTGGCAATTTTCAGAAACAGGCCATAATTATTTCTTGATTTCAATCCTTCATAATTGTTTGAATTAACCCTGTGAAAAGTCATGTCCACTCCGCCTGACACAGTCCATTCCCTGGCCAGCACCTGCATTATTCTCGCTTTAACAAAGCCGCTGTTTGTTTTGTTAACCGAATGAATGAAAGTCACTGTATCTTCAGGATCGACAGAAGTAGCGGTTACAAGTAAATAGTCCAGATTTTCGTAAAACCAGGCTGTTTTTACATTAAGCAGCGTGTTTTTTTTATGAAACTTCCATTTCAGGATGTTTCTGCTGGTAAAACTTGTTTGTTCTTCCTTATGGTTATCATGATTCTGGCTGCTCATCACCGGAGGTATTTCCCTGAAATTCCACTGATTCCATGTGACGATTTCCATCTCGTGGAACGCGGACAGCCTGTATGCAAAACTCTGTGTAAACCCTCTGTTGAAATATGAGGCGTTTTTCTGTTCCTGCCATTCGGGAGGAATTACCGCATTGTTATAAAACGAATATGAGTTATCGGAAGAAGTCAGATGGGCAGACGTCAGTGACTTGAATTTCCTGCTACCCAGATTCATATTTAAAGAGGATGAAAATGTTTTATAGCTGCCAAAAGTCTGGATAAACGAGAGTTTTTCGTCTGACCGACGTTTGCCGGAAAACAGATTGATAGCTCCACCCAATGCTCCCGACGTGTTTTCGAGCGAACTTCCGCCATAATTCAAAATAGCGTGACTGTAAAAGTTATTAGGCACGAGCGACAGGTCTACCTGACCAAGCATAGGCGAATTGATTTCAATATCGTTCCACAACACTTTTGTGTGTGAAGCTGCCGTACCCCTGAATGAAGCTGTTGCCAGACTTCCCTTTCCGTAATCTTTTACAAAGACAGGTGTATGTGCCGACAACAGGTCAGCAAGACTCAGATGGTTGAGTTCCGATTTCACCAATGTATCAATCTCTTCGGTTTTTGTGGGGGCATTACGTTCGTATTTTCGGGAAATGATTTCCGTTTCGTCCAGGTAAAGCGTATCAAATATCATTTGAGCTCCCACTTCCTGAACAAGAATCCAGAACAGAAATGTACACGTGATATATTTCAGGGAGATTGTCATTGCATATTACAGATGAATGATCTTTAAAGTGCGCACATTATTTCCGTTTAGTATCCGGATAAACAGTACTCCTTTTGGAAACTCGCTAACAGAAATACTGGTTTCCCTGTGTTGAACTGCACCGGAGGAATAAACCGCATGTCCTGTAAGATCGTAAATAACAAATTCTCCACCCGGCTCAATACCCGTTATTTTCAGCACATCAGTTACAGGGTTTGGTGCAGCTACGATCAGATTTCCATAGGTTTTTTCATAGACATCCGTATGATTTTTATCGTGGATCACACCTACGGCATCAAGGTCAAATCCCGAAGATTCGAAAGGTGTCGGCCACGGATCGTTAATGATGTTTCCCTGACCGTCATACGAACCATATTCAGGATCAACACTTCCTACAACATCAACGATGCGGACAGCAATGATATTGGAAATATCGAGGTCCACACTATCTTTCAATTCCTCCAGGTCAAACGGCGTTCCGTATCCTCCTCTGTATTTACCAGCAAGGTTGTGGAGTTTGGTAGCGTCAAGTGTACCAAAAGTATCTACCTGTTCTTCCGTTTGTGTATTTGATGTACTTCCAAACCGGAAGAACCGGCTTCCATCAGAGCTTACTTCCACAAATGCCAGCTCCAAAAATTCATCACTAAATGAGTTTTCAAATACGGCAAAGTCAAAACCGGAGCCGTTAACCAACGGAGTGTCAAAATACAATACGGCACTTCCGCCATCACCCAGGCTGACCACATTGAAATCGGCTATTCCCACTGCTGCGGTGTCCATACCGTAATTTGCGTATCCCAGGCTTGTGTCGCTGATATCCATGTAGCCTCTCGCGATAAGGCATGCCGATGCCCATTGCACAAAAATGGAACTGTCGGTGCTAATGGCCGTACTTCCCGGTTGCCCGGCAGGTGGAGCAAACTGAGCTACCGATTTAGTGATCAAAAAAAAGATCATTCCGGCAGTTACCATTATATGCAGCTGCCGGACTGAATTATATTTCTGTGCTAAATACATTAGTTTTTAATGAACTTTCCTGTGTAAACAGAGTTTGATGTATGTATGCTAACAAAATAAACTCCGGCACGAAAAGCACTGATATCAATTTCTTTGTTGTCATTGCCAGCATAAACAACTTTTCCGGTTACATTCATAATCTCCGCTGACAGCACTTCCGAATTATCAAGGCCGGTTAAGTGGATGGTTGTGCTCGCCGGATTGGGGTATATGTTCAGGCTTTTAACCAGAAAATTTTCGTTAATACCTGTGCTTGCCCTGTAATCGACAGCAATAGCCTGAGCAGCAATTCCTGCTTCAAAGCTGCCCACAT
>QMPO01000139.1 GCA_003648625.1 Bacteroidota bacterium | reverse complement strand
ATTCAAAGGCCAACCACCATGTATGGTGTTACCAAAGTAACTGGTGAATTGCTGAGTGATTATTATTTTAAGCGTTTTGGTGTAGATACGAGAGGTTTACGTTATCCTGGAATCATCTCCTCTGTGACCTTGCCTGGCGGCGGAACTACCGATTATGCCGTGGAAATTTTCTATGAGGCGATTAAAAAAGGCAGTTACGAAAGCTTTTTGTCGGAAGATACAGCCTTGCCCATGATGTTTATGGATGACGCTATAAAAAACACCATCAAACTGATGCAGACCGATGCCGACAAACTTTCTATCCGGTCGAGCTACAACATGGCCGGTATTTCGTTCACACCCGAAGAACTGGCTGAAGAAATCAAAAAGCACATACCGGAGTTCACCATTTCGTACAAGCCCGATTTCAGACAGGCTATTGCCGACAGCTGGCCGGCGAGTATTGACGATAGCGTGGCCAAAAAAGACTGGGGGCTGGAAACTATTTACGACATCCAAAAAATGACCAAGGTAATGCTGGAGGAAACTGAAAAGAAGCTGAAAGCCTGACTTGAAACGCTCTTTGCCTGTGGATGAAAATCCATAACCGCAACTTCCGGATGCAAATTGCAGAAAAGCGTAGATTCATATTATTAATCGCTTATGGCATATTTTGCCCTGACAATAAGCTTGGCTGCCCTGGGTATTACTTCAAAATTGAGCGGCGAATGACCTAAGGATTCTCCGTCCGTTTCCAGGTATAATTTATGCGCAGGTGTTGAAATAACAGTAAATTTTTTACCTCTGAATGTTTCGACTTCGCGCATATTTATGAATGAACCGTCATAAAGATTTTTAATGTTTTTAATAATTCTGTATTTAGAGATTTTACGGATTACTGTCACATCAAAAAGGCCGTCATCCGGAACGGCATAAGGAAGCTGCATCATACCCGCGCCGTTATACTTGCAAATGCCAATGCTCATACTGAAAATCTTTCCCGAAAATATTTTTTTCCCATCAGCTTCTATTTCCAGTAATGTATTTTTATACTGAAACAATCCGGATATCAGGTTCAACAGATAAACAATGGCTCCGCCTTTTCCTTTTTGCTTCATAACGTTGGTTTTTTTGGCAACAAGCGCATCATAACCCATACCGGCAATATTGGCAAAATATCTGTTATCCTCTTTGCGGGCCTCTTCATATTTTACTACGCCGATATCCTGCAAAATAAATTGTTCATTTTTTAAAATTTCCACTTGCTCCTCATACGATTCGGGAATCTCATACATGCGTCCCCAGTCGTTGCCGATACCTACCGTTACCAGTCCCACCTTAATCTCCATTGTCCGGAAGCGATTTTGTTTGAACACACTGTTGATCACTTCGTTAAAAGTGCCGTCACCTCCTACAACAATAATTTTTTTAAATCCCTCTTTCTCAATCAGGTCTTTGGCCATTATGAGTGCATGGTTGCGGTATTCAGTGAATACAATATGCATGTCAAAACCTGCTTTTTCCAGTAGTTTTTTTATTTCAGGCCAGTCGCGTTCACCCCTCTGGCTGCCCGCGTGCAGATTAACCAAAACAAGCCATTCCCTTTTGTTATTTTTCAAAATATTTATTTTTATTATTCTATAGAGACTTAATAATTCGTTTTATTCTGTTTCTCCATTTTGACAACATACTCAATTGTACCGTTTCGGGATAACACCCTGTATATTCTTTTCCTATAGAAAGGTATTCGGAGTAAAATGTACGGGCTGTTATACCCCATTTTCTGAGAAAAGTATCACTGCCCTTATTTTTGAGTACCCGCTTTGTTGACTTAGCGCCAAAATGATATACTTTGCTTTTGCCAACGCCTATAAATATGCGAATGCCTGCCTGCCACAATTTCATCGAAAAATCAGGATCGGAATACATACCGGGGCTAAATTCAATACTGAAACCGCCAACCAAATCCCATAATTTTTTATGAACGACACTGGGCGGCCACGAGCTTCCCAACCAGTTTTCTTTATGTAATTTTTTAAACTCGTTAAGCAATCCTTTTTCATCAAATGTAGCCAGAGTATCCCCGAAGTTTTTTATAACCGCAATATCGTTCGGATTATTTGCCTTCACAGGTTCAATGAGCGTAGCTGACATGTAAAAATAATCTGTGTCTAATTTTTCAATTTCGCGATGTAATTCAAAATCCCAGTCAGGACAAGTATACATGTCATCGTTCATGTAAACGATATAGTCGTTTTTAACCAGTGTCCGACAAGCATTTACTGCAAAACAAATACCCTTATTTTCCTGAGCATGAATATAATCAATGTCGTCCTGGGTATCAAGCCATTCAACAGTACCGCATTTTCCTTCGTTTACAAAAACAATAATTTGATTGTTAAAACGGGAGTTTTTCCGGAGGCTGTTGATGCAACATTTCAGGTATTCAAGGTTGTTCCATGTTGGTATAAGTATGGAAAAGACTTCTTTGTTTTTTGATCTGACAACTTGTATTGGTTCACTCATTCTACGCATTCTTTTCGCATCAAATAATTGGGTTAATTGTTTTGTTTATAAATAATTCTGTGTTTCTTATATTTTTCTTTCAGGAAGAAGCCTTTGCTTTATCTTGTTCTTTGTATAAATCCCTTAATTTTCGATATTTTGAGTACGTTGACCTTGCTGAGATCCGGCAAATGATAAAACCCTCTTTACCGTCAAGAAAACCGAGATTAAAAAAGTAATCCCGTATAAAACGTACAATGGGGGCAACTATAATTTTAAGCATAGGAGCTTTCTTCCCTTTTTCAAAATAAGCTTCGGCTCCAAGCTGAGCAAATTTTTCTGACTGTTTTTTGTGCGATTCCACTGATGAAAACGAGTAATGCAACAAATCGCCTTTCAGGTGTTTTACTTTGCTTCCTGCGTACATTTCATATTTTTCATGGATTAGCAGGCCTGTCCATTCTCCTTTTTTCCGGTTGAACAACCGCAACTTAACATCAGGATACCAGCCAGAGTGATGGATCCATTTTCCGGCATAATTGGTCAGCCGGTTCATAGTGTATCCGTCGGCATTAAAATTCTCTTTTACTTCTTTGACCGACTGGAGTAATTCATTGGATAACACTTCATCAGCATCCAGCGACAGTATATGATCATTGGTTGCCTGTGCGTTGGCAAAGTTTTTCTGATATCCGTATCCTTTAAAAGGGTGTCGTATTACTCTGGCTCCGTATGATTTGCAAATGGATTCGGTATTGTCGGTCGAGTAAGAATCGATAATGACTATTTCGTCTGCAATTTCTTTAACCGAGTTGAGGCAACGGGCTATATTCCTTTCCTCGTTCAATGTAATTATAACAACCGAAAGCTGTATCATCAGCACAAATGTACATGAATTTTTTTTCTTAACTGCCTACTGGAATAAGCCGGAGTAACCATCAACTCCTCCAGAATGCCGGGGAAATTACAATAAGTACCGTAAACAGTTCCAGTCTTCCAAGCAACATCAGAAATGATAAAAACCATTTAGAGAAAGGTGTGAAGAAAGCATAATTATCTACCGGTCCCACACCACCAATACCCGGACCGATATTTCCCAGCGTAGCCGCCACTGAGCCTATAGACGTTTCAAAATCGACACCCACAAACGCCATCACCACCACGCCTATAGCAAATATCAGCATATAAAGCAGAAAGAAAGCCATCACGTTAAAAATAATTTGCTGCGATACCGACTTGCCATTGAATTTTACCGGAATAATGGCTTGCGGATGAATAGCTCTTTTGAGTTCAATCCATGAATTTTTTATCAGCAGCAGGTGCCTGACCACTTTAATACCGCCACCCGTTGACCCGGCACTGCCGCCAATGAACATCAGCATAAAGATAATAACCCATAAAAATACCGGCCAGGAATAATAATCAGCCGTAACAAAACCGGTGGTTGTAAGTATGGAAACCACGGTGAACAGAGCATCCCTGAAAGCGGATTCCACTGTTGGAAAAGTGTAGAAAATGATCAGGCCGATGGTCACCGTCAGTGTTACAATGATGATAATGCCCGCATATGTTTTAAACTCCTGATTGGCCCAGACACGGTTGAATTTCCTGTGGAGTGCCAGGTAGTGTAGTGTAAAGTTGGTTCCGGCAAAAATCATAAACACAATAATGACGTATTGTGTAAACGGTGAAAAGCCGGCAATACTGTCGTTTTTTGTTGAAAATCCACCTGTAGCCATAGTTGCAAAAGCGTGGCAAACAGCATCAAACAGGTTCATCTCACCCAGCCACAGGATGAGTGTTTCTGCCAATGTGAGTAACACATAAATACCCCATAATCGCTTGGCTGTAGCCGTAATTCTGGGATGTAGTTTGTCAGGTGTTATACCGGGCATTTCAGCCACCAGAAGCTGCATACCACCGATGCCCAGAAAAGGTAAAATAGCTACGGTAAGCACAATGATCCCCATTCCTCCCAGCCAGTGAGTCATAGCCCGCCAGTATAAAATACCTTTGGGAAGTGATTCAATATCTGTTAAAATAGTGGCTCCGGTAGTGGTAAACCCGCTCATTGTTTCGAAAAATGCATTGGTCAGCGAGGGGATGGTTTCGCTAAAAATGTAGGGGAGCGATCCGAACAGCGACACCACGACCCAGCTTAAAGCAACAATAAGGTATCCTTCCCGCTTGCCAATTCCTTTATTATCTTTCTTTCGTAAAATCAACCAGATGATCCCGCCAACGGTGCCGGTTATCAAGAAGGATAAAAGCAGCGGTACGACTGACTCATTGAAAAACCACGCCACAGCTACGCCGCTCAGCATAAAAACAGAAATCACCAGCAAGAGAAAACTCAGCACTTTGATGATGATCCTGTAGTTTATCAGACGTTTATAGGGCATGGGCTAATAATATCAGTTATCTTAAAGCAGGTTAAAATACAAGGCTGCTTTTATGGAACATTTTTTCAATTTTATGCTTGATACCCGGTAGCGTAAAAACCACCACCTGGTCACCAGGCAATATCTGCAGATCACCTACGGCTATGTGCGCCTCCTCACCGCGGATAATGCCTCCGATCAACGAACCGGCAGGCATTTTCAGTTCATGGATGGGTTTTTTGGTTATCGGCGATCCTTCCATGGCCACCAGTTCGACAATATCCGAGTTGATCCCACTCAGGCACTTAAGCGAGGTTACTTCATCGCCCATTGAATGCTTGATAATATGACTGGCTACAATCAGTTTTTTATTGATGACCGTATCGATACCTATATTCTGGGATATCTCGATGTAATCAAGATTTTCGACAAGGGCAATGGATTTCTTCACCCCGAATTTTTTAGCATGCAGGCAGGTCAAAATATTCGTTTCCGAACTATTGGTTACGGCAATAAAAGCGTCCACCTTGTCAATTCCCTCGTCTTCCAGCAGGGTAATATCTCTTGAATCGCCATTAATGATCAGTGTGTTGTCGAGCAGATCAGTCAGCATCATGGATCGTTCCCGGTCTATTTCAATTAGTTTTACATTCAGATCGTTTTCAACACGCCGGGCAATAACTTTTCCTACACGACCACCACCAACGATCATAATGTTGTTGATCTCCATTTTTTTCTTTCCGGCCAGTTTCAGAAGCTGTTCCCTGGCATCACGTTTTGTGATCACATATACCAGGTCGCCCGGTTCAAAAACGGTGTCAGCCCGCGGAAGGAAGGTGTCTGTTCCCCTGTGAATAGCTACCGCTCTGAATTTAAGAGATCCATACTCTTTTGCAATGACTTCAAGGGATTTACCTATTACAAGGGCGTGCTCTTCAATTTTAAAAAGGAAAACGGACAATTTGCCATCCGAAAAGTCGAATATCTCCGTTGCTTCGGGCTGTTCCAGAAGCTTTACTACTTCATGGCCGGCAATATCCTCTGGAGAGATCAGGTAATCGATGCCCAGCTCCTCATAAATTTTCCGGTTTTCAACACTTACATTTTCCAGTGTCGCTACACGTGCAATAGCCCTTTTAGCACCCAATTTTTTTGCCAGAATAGCCGTTAAAATATTAATGGTTTCATCGTGCAATACCGAAATCACCAGGTCAGCTTTGTTAACATTGGCCCTTTTAAGTACCGAAACGGAATTTGAGTCGCCTACAATGGTCATCAGGTCGGTATGGGCTTCGATCATTTTGAGTAATTCATCATGCGGATCTACAACGGTGATATCATGGTTCGAGTCAACCAATGCTTCTGCCAGATAAAATCCTGCTTCCCCGTCACCTGCAATAATTATGTTCATGATGGCTAAATTAAAAAAGTAAAATTATAACTTTTATACAAAGGTATACCTCTATTTGATTTGTTTAGTGTTAATATTTTGCGGGTTGATTTCTTTTCTTTCAAAAACGATCATTGTTTCATTTTTGTCAATCACGCGATAATGCTCAAAAACATCTCCTTTTTTGTACGAAGCGACACCCAGTATTTGCTGATAATACGGTGTTATCATGATCAGATCTCTGTCGAACGAGTATACTTTTTCCAGAAAACCTTCTCCAAAAATTGTTGAATCACTTTTTTGCAACTCTATATAGCACACCTCTCCCTGTATTTGATTAAAATACTCTATTTCATTAAAAATAAAGGTCATCGGAGCTATGACCTTCTTGTTAATTTCGTCTCTTTCTGTATAATTTTCTGCCAGTTTTCTATTTTGTTCCGGCGAAAATTTCTTACTGGCCAATAGGATGTTGTAATAGGTTGAGACAGCTAAAAACACGATAAAAAGGAATAGTAACAGATTCCGGATCATTGCCGGCTTTCCTATGGTATAGCGCGTGATCTTTCCTTCATTAATGGCTTTTAAGGTTAACGTAACCAGTAAAATGAGGTACGGGAAATTAAGCAACATATATTGCCTTGACTTATGCATAGCCATCACTCCGGTAATAATAGCCACTAGTATGGCAAAACGCATTAGATTGGTATGATGTCGGTACAGGAATTTGTATCCGGTGATCAGGGTAACAAATATAAAAATACTGAACACGATAATCTCCGGATTATGGAAGTAGCGCAAGTGTTCGTTTAACAGATTAACCACAGGTTTTAGCCAAACAATGTACGAATTCAAACTGTCGAGAGAAGGAGAGTTAAAAAACTGATTTCTCCACAACCCCAGGTGCTGTATACTGGTCAGATCATAAAAATAAATTGGAAATGCTACCAGCACTCCTGCTCCGTAAGCCCATGCCGAGTTGTATTTTCTATTCCACAATAAAAGGAAAAACCCTGCTGCTGCCAGAATCAAACCATTTAAATGAGACGTAACAGCCAACCCAAAAAACATTCCTGCCAATACAGCTTTCCAAATTGATTTTTTTTTGTTTTCAATGTAATTTTCGAGCAGAATAAACCCGGTAAACCCCAGGGTCATCATCATAATTTCCGGACGGTACAGGAATGCATATTTAAAAATCCACGGAAATGAAAATAAGATGACTAATGCAAGCAAAAAATCATTTTTATTGAAAATCTTTTCCCATTTACACACGTAAAAATAAAAGAGTATCAGAAAAATAAAGAAATAAAACAGGCTCACTAATTTCAACGAATACACCGAAAAACCAAATGCTTTTATGGCAAGAGCCCCGTTGAAAATAAATAATTTATGGTGTACCACCAAAAGGTCTTCCTGGTGGTTGATACCTCTCATTAATTCGGAATGCGCATAACCGTCTTTAGCAAACCAGTAAGCATGTTCACCTATCCATGCATCGTCAATGTCAGGAACACGCCTCCATAAGCTGTAAACAAAAAAAAGTACAAGAAATACTAAAACAGGGATCAGGAACTTGTTT
>QMPO01000138.1 GCA_003648625.1 Bacteroidota bacterium | reverse complement strand
ACCTGGCTAAATTCGGTTATGATGTAACTGTTTTTGAAGCCTTGCATGAAATTGGCGGTGTGCTGAAATATGGAATTCCCGAATTCAGGCTGCCCAACGAAATTGTAGATGTCGAGATCGACAACCTCCGGAAAATGGGAGTGAAGTTCAAAACAAACTTCCTTGTGGGTAAAACCGTTTCATTTGACGATCTGAAAAAAGAAGGCTACCAGGCTTTCTTTGTAGGAAGCGGCGCCGGATTACCCCGGTTTATGAACATCCCCGGAGAGAATTACAACGGGATCTTCTCATCCAATGAATACCTGACGCGTGTTAACCTGATGCATGCTGCTTCTGATGAGTATGACACACCTGTAATCAGTGGTAAAAACGTGGCTGTTATCGGTGGCGGAAATACTGCTATGGACTCGGTGCGTACAGCCAAGCGTCTGGGCGCCGACAGGGCCATGATCATTTACCGCCGTTCGGAAAAGGAAATGCCCGCACGGGTTGAAGAGATCAAACATGCCAAAGAAGAAGGCATCGAATTTATGAACCTGCATAATCCGTTGGAATATTATGCTGACGAAAAAGGCCGAGTAAACCGGATGAAAGTTCAGAAAATGGAACTCGGTGAGCCCGATGCTTCGGGAAGACGCCGCCCTGTTCCGATCGAAGGTTCCGAGTTTTATATTGATGTGGATACCGTTGTGGTAAGTGTAGGCGTTTCGCCAAATCCGCTTATTCCTAAGGTTCTGGGCGATTTAAAAGTGACCGACTGGGGAACAATTGTTGTAGACCAGGAGACTATGCAGTCATCTATTCCGGAACTTTTTGCCGGTGGCGACATTGTCAGGGGAGGAGCTACGGTAATTCTGGCAATGGGAGATGGCCGGAAAGCAGCAGCAGGAATACATCAATACATTCAGGAAAAAGTGAAAGCAAATTAATAACTCAATTCTAAATCATATGCAAATGGCAGATCTTACAACTAAATACCTTGGACTTACTTTACGAAACCCGATAGTAGTGGCCAGCTCGGGGCTGACCAACTCCGTAGACGATATCGTGGAACTGGATAAAAACGGAGCAGGGGCAGTGGTGCTGAAATCAATTTTCGAAGAGCAAATACTGCTCGAGGCAGCCCACAGTCTGAAAAAAGCTCAGAAAGACGGAATGATCTATGCGGAATATTCGGAGACATTGGATTACATCGATGAGCACATCAAGGAAAAAGAATTGGGTTCGTACCTTGATCTGATCAGGGAGGTGAAGAGTAAAGTGATGATTCCCGTGATTGCCAGTGTGAACTGCATCTCGGCAAGAGAATGGACAACCTTTGCCCGGCAGATCGAAAACGCCGGTGCCGATGCACTGGAGCTGAATATTTTTGTCATGCCGTTTAATTTTGATGCAAACAGCATCGAAAAAGAGCAGGTATATTACGACATTGTAAATAAAGTAAAAGAACTGGTAAGTATTCCGGTTTCCATTAAAATCAGTCCGTATTTTGCCAATCTGGGCAGAGTCATTACACGGCTCGAAGAACACGGAGCTGACGGCGTAGTCATGTTCAACCGTTTTGCCAGCCCTGACATCGATATTAATGCATTGAAAGTTACTTCAGCCGAAGTGCTGAGTCATCCGTTTGAAATAGCCAACTCGCTACGTTGGGTAGCCATTATGGCAAAACATCTGAAGATGGACATCGCTGCATCCACCGGGATTCACGATGGCGAAGCTGTCATCAAACAATTGCTGGCCGGAGCAACCGTAACGCAAATGGCTTCCGCTATTTACAAAAACGGACCTGATCATATTGTTACGGTACTCAAATTTGTGAACGACTGGATGGAGAAACACGGATATAACTATATCGACCAGTTCAGGGGCAAATTAAGCCAGGGTAAAATGGAACACCCCGAAGTGTATGAGCGTATGCAGTTTATGCGCTATTTCAGCGAGATAAAGTAATTTGATATCCCTCTGGTTGAAAGGGAAAAATTGTGAGATGCCAGAACCGGCATTAAACCCTTAAAACAGGTTTTCCAGCTTTTGTTTTACTTCTTCTTCGTTGGGATTGATATAGATTCTTTCCGGCTCTTCTCTTTTTTTAATTTATTATTATTATATTGCAGTCACTAACTACCTAATTAAGACTAATGCCATTACTAAAATCAACGGGAATACAACTTTGGATTAAATTACGAGTTTTTCTATTACGCCTGGTAAGCACCTCTGAATCATACATTTACCCCCCCCCTGTATTTTAAGGCGTACACGTCTGAAATATCCCATCTAAATAAACAATTATTTAATCAGATATTTTCGAAAATCATTATTTATCCATTTGACCATGTACTATTATATTGCAAACAATTCGTTGCTTTTATTACAACCAAACATATTTTTTATTTAGGTAAGAATAAATTTGACCGAGGTGGCCACTTCGCATGCGATTGGTGCGAAGTGGAATTTAAGAACTTATAAAATTAATAAAAACAAAAACTTAATACAAAATAATCATGAAAGAATTACTATCAATTATTGCGGTTGTATTTGTAATGGCAGCTGTAATACCAAAAGTGGCAAATGCAACGGAACCGTGTCATGTCGAAAATATGTGTGACAATTATGTTGTAGTTTGTGATGCTTACGACTATGTAACCTGGGATGAAATTTATTGTCCACCTGATGAGAATTAAACTTTACCGTTATCGCTTCTGCAATGACGAGCTCATTGCAGAAGCGATGTTTAAATCAACATAAAGCGTCATAATAGACTGAATATAAACACAATAAATATAGTAATATCTGAGTTAATTTTAAAACAAGGCATTATGCGAAAATATACAGCAATTAAAATAATATCTTTCTTTTTTATCATACAAATACTTCCATTACAAATATTTGCACAGTTTTTCGATCATCCGTCAAAGATATTGGATAGTGCAAATCTTATTATTACTTATAAAATGAGCTGGAAGCAGGATACAAATAATCTGGAATATATCAGACAGGAGAATATGATATTACTCGTTGGAAAAAAAATAAGCATGTTTATGAGCTATAATTTTTATAAATTTAATTTGATAGGCCGAAAAGCGGAAAGGGAAGGGCAACTGGATGAGTTCTTACATGGAACGGAAAGAGGAAACTTTAAGACAAGATTTACTTATAAGATTTATAAAAACTACCCGGCAGGACGAATAACATATGCAGATAAAGTGATGCCAGCTTTTTTACAATATGATGAAAACCTTAATACCTTTAAATGGCAGCTGACTAACCTGATTGATACAATTGGAGATTATGTGGCACATTGTGCTTACACAGATTATGGGGGCAGGCACTGGATTGCATGGTACGCCACTGACATTCCTTTAAATGATGGGCCTTATAAATTCAGAGGATTACCTGGCTTGATTATCAAGTTATATGATGATCAGAAACACTATGTTTTCGATATGGTTTCAATGGAGCGTTCCGATAAAGCCATGTTGATTGAATATATGGATATGGGTTGGGTGCAAACAACCCGGCCAGAGTTCCTAAAAGCCCAAAAAAATTTCAGGCTTGACATAATCAATAGGGCTAAAGAGGCCGGTGTAGACAACGAAGGACAGCAACGTGCAGTTAGGAGTATGACGAAACGAAATAATCCAATAGAGTTTTAATACCGGAAAACATGAAATGAATCTCAGAACGGGTATACTTACATTGTTACTTTTTCTATACACTTTAACAGCTTCTGCACAAGTTGTAATATCAGGTGTTGTTACAGATACATTGGAAAAGCCGTTGGGTGCTCTCAACGTCTTAATATTTCCTAAACATAGCGATGAACTTAAAGCATTTGACTTTACGGATGAGGATGGCAAATTCAAGATAGAAGTGAAAATGGATTCTGATAGTCTTGATATTTTGGTAAGTTCCATCCACTATGAAAAAATGAAATATACACTGTCCAATAAAACACAAAAGGTAAATTTTGTGCTCAAACCGGATGTGAAACTACTTGAAACCATTACCATAAAGGCAAAGCCGATTGATCAATGGGGGGATACATTAAGTTATCTGGTTGAGCGCTTTGCCGGAAAAGAAGATAAAAGCATTGAGGATGTTTTGAGAAAGCTGCCCGGCATTGAAGTAGAAGAAAATGGCAGAATACTTTATCAGGGTATGCCCGTGAATAAATTTTACGTGGAAGGACTAGACCTAACCGATGGGCATTACAGTATAATAAGTAAAAATTTACCGCATTCAACAATTTCTATGGTAGAAGTCTTTGAGAACCATCAACCCATCCGAATTTTAGAAGATCGGGTATATTCTCCACAGGCAGCTATCAATCTTAAATTGAAAAAGAAAGTTGCCTTTACAGGCATGGGGAAAGTTGCTACAGGATTTTCACCCTGGTTATGGGATGTAAATCTTACACCAATGTTATTAAGTTCAGGATTACAACTGTTAGCTTCATATCAGACAAATAATACAGGAAATGATGTTTCACGGCAGCTTAAGCAGTTAATCCCGGGTAATTCTATGCCATTTCCATATAAACCTGAAGATGATATTCAACTGTTTAATGCACGATCCATCAATCAATATGGTGCTGTCAATCAGAAAAGATATCTGGATAATCAGATTCACTTAGCAAACTTCAATGCGTTACTACCTCTGAAAAAGGATTTGGAATTGCGGGCTATCGTCTATTTTGTTGATGACATTCGCAATAATGAAATTGCAATAAAACAATCATACCTTCTCCCGGATGATACTTTACGTTTGTTTGAAAATCATAGCCGTGTACACAAAAGTCGTTATTGGAAAGGTTCATTTGATTTGAAACGAAATACGAAACGTAATTACTTGAACGACAAAATGAAATTTGCATTTAGTCAGGATACTTATGAGGATATGATTTTTAATTCTGCAGATTCAGTTTCTTATAATCAGCATGTCAATGCACCTTACAACCGGTTTTCGAATACGTTAAATTCCATTTTTAGAGCCGGGAGAACCTTAATTGAGTTTTATTCATTGATACAATACGAGAAAGGTCCGCAAAATTTATCTGTTTCTCCAGGTTGCTTTGAAAGCCTTTTAAATAATAACAAAAAATATGACGAAAGCATTCAGGAGGCTAATATTGAGCGACTTTATATAGATACTTATACCGGCAGTAATATTCGTTGGAATAAATGGGTTTTCTCTCTGAGAGTGGGAATTGCCTTTCGTCAGCAGAAACTAAACACACAACTTCATATCAGGCAGACAGACTCTATCATTACTCTCGGGACCCTTTACCAAAACCAATTGGAAACCAAACAGTATCAGGTGTATTCAATTCCATCTGTTGAATACAAGAACAGAGGGCTACGCTTATCGTTCAGTTGGCCGGTTAACTTGCAAATGTTAAGCATAAAGGACAGAATGATAGACGGATCACAATCTATGAACAAGCTGCTTCAGACACCCGAATTTAGCTTTCATTACACGTTTAAAGGTTTTTGGGATTTACACACATCTTGGAGCTATTCACAAAGATTAAGTGATCCAGATGATTTTTATTACGCCTACATACTTAAAAGTTATAAAGAGTTGATTAAGAAAGAAGTATTAATTCAACAATCAAACCAGAATATTGTCGGTATTTCACTTTCTTATCGTAACTCAATTTCAGCGTTTTTTAACACTTTATCTTATTATTTTGTGCAGCGTCAAACGAACCTTCTATATAGCAATCAATTGCAGGATGATGGCTCGCTTGTAATTACTGCTATCGAAATGCCCAATACAATGCTTTCTCATAGCATAAAACTAAGATCAAGTAAATATATTTCTGCACTAAAATCATCAGTCAGTTTGGATATTTTATATATGACATTTATTGGAAAAACACTTGTAAATAATGAACTGTTTGATACAAAGAATAGCCAGTACACTCTTTCTCCGGAAATTTATTATCAAACCACCTCCTGGATGAATCTAAGCTATAAGTTTCAATATAATGTGATAAATTTAAAAACAAATGAAGAACTCAGCAATAAAACAAAAGTAAACAAACATTATTTAAGTTTGAATTTGTTTCCGGCAGATAATCAAACATTTAACCTGGACTTTGAATATTCTTTGTACAATCAAATCAGCTATAATTTTGTCGATTTAATGTATCGTTATTCCTTTAAAAGATCCAATCTAGAGATTGAATTACGTTGGAATAATATTTTTAACAGCAATATGTATATCGACCAGCAAACAAACCAATTTATGGTATCGGAATACGCCCAGTTATTGAGGCCTTCTCAGGTTTTAGTCGGATTGCGGTTTTCTTTCTAATTCAATTTCCCCTTGGTTAAAATATACAACTTCAACCAGTCAGATTCCTCAAGTTTAAGATTTGTATATAGTTAGAGTTTTAAAAAGTTTTTCCAGCTTTTGTTTCACTTCTTCTTCATCGGGATTGATATCGAATATTAGTTCGGGTTTCAGGTAATAGAGCTCGTTTTCCCGTTGAAAGCGCTCTTCACCACCACCTGTGATATTCAGCATGATCAGCGCATTTTTATCAATACGGTCTTTTTCAATCTCACTGATTAGTGAAGCCGTGGCAATGGCTGCTGCCGGATGTATGTCGATGCCTTCAGTTTCTTCAAAAAGTTGCCCGGCTTTCCGTCCGTCTTCGTTATGCACAACCAGTACTTCACCCTCTGCATCTTTTAGCGCATCATACAGGCCACCGGCCAGTGAATAGGGAGGCCGTCTGTTGGAAAGCACCTTGGCATCAATAATCTCCACATGACTACGGGCCAGCATATCATCATAAGGCAGCAGGTCGCGCGAATCAGCCTGCCAGGCATTATAAATGGGATGAAATGGATAATTCTGCGATACCATCAACTTCATTTTTTTGTTACCAAAACGTCCGTCTTCGATCAGTCGCAGATTGGCTTCCCAGGCTGCAATGGCACCTGTTCCGCTACCAACAGCCTGAAAATAATAATCGGGAATTCTCCCGATGATAGTTACTGCTGACAAAACAGTAGTGCCCATGCCATCGCGCCGCGCTACATTTTTAGCTCCGCCTTCTGCAATGAACATGTCCATCGAAGCGGCGATGTTGGATAAATGGATGGCGTCGAAATAATCGCCTCCGCTACGGCTGGCGATCAGTTTCACACATTCTTTAATGGGTTCATCAAACCAAAGGGCGTCAAGATTATCTTCCGGAACACTTAACAACAACGGGATGTTGTTGTCGGAGCAAACCCGTGCAAAAGCTCTGGCCGTATTGCCTGCTGAAGCAACCACAAGTATTTTATTCATTTGTCCGTTCATGCGGGCACACACCGAATACGACTCGGTCTCCTTGAACGAGCAGGTACTCATCTCAATCCCTTTTTCCGGCCAATAACCACTAAACGTGATGTAAAGATTTTCCAGTCCGAGATGTTTGGCCAGACCTTTGCTTTTGTATGTTACCGGTGCATACGACCCGATCAGTGTTTTTTTTACCGGTAGCCAGTCGGCGAAAGTATAAATGCCGTAATCACGGCCTTTTAATTCCAGTTGCTTCTTTTCGTAAATAGCCCTGATCAGCCCGGGCTGTGTTTCACCGGGTGCGTCAAGCAACCAGCCGGTATCATCAAATATTTTTCCGCTGGCAACTGATTGCAAACGGTATCGGGTGGGGGAAATAGACTGGGTCATATTTTTGAGGCATGTTTAAAAGGCAAAAATAGGAAATACATCTGACTATAGGGATGTTAAATACAACATTGATCATGTATTTGTAAATCATCTTTTTATCAATTCAGTTCCCTTCTCACTTTCAGTACCGAACGCACATTTCTGTATAAATTAGCCGCCTCTT
>QMPO01000137.1 GCA_003648625.1 Bacteroidota bacterium | reverse complement strand
TAGGCAGAATTTCATTAAAAGACAGCTACCTGGAATACCAGGAAAAAATTGAAGGTGCCACAGAACCGATGACCGTCGCTTTGGACAACCTCAATGCACAAATAAATTTTGCCACATCCATGAAGGACAGTATCCGGACGGGAAAATCTCTTATTGTCAACCTGCAGGCCGACTTTATGAAAAAAACACCACTGACCTTAAACTTTGTGTTCCCGCTCGACAGCAGGGTTGACACTTTCTTTTACGCAGGGCACCTTTCTTCGGCTAAAATGAACGAGTTTAATCAAGCATCTTTGCCGGCACTTGGTCTGAAGTTTGAAAAAGGAAGTCTGAAAGAGATTAGTTTTGACGGAAGTGCCAACGCCACTATTTCAAGGGGTAAAATGATTATGCTTTACTCGGATCTGGAAGCGGAGTTTGTGAAGAAAAATGAAAAAGATAAAAATAAATTCATGAGCTGGGCTGCTAATACGATCACATTCAGTTCCAACCCGGGAAAAAATAACAAACTGCGTACTGCCTCTATGAATTTTGAAAGAGTTCCCTATAAAGGATTTGGCAACTTTGTATGGAAAACTCTGCAGACGGGTATCATGCGTTCCGTTATGCCTTCTTCAAAAGCACAAAAATCAGACTCAGGTTCAAAAGTGAAAAAACAGAAATCTGCCACACAACAGGAAGATAAAAAACAAACAAAAAAAGATAAGCGGAAAAAGAAGAAAAGTAAAAGTTGAGGAATACCTGCTATTGAATACGGTAATTATATAACACATTCCCTGAAGCTGTTATCAGGTTAAGTTCGTTGTTATTTTCAACACTGCCAACAGTGAACGGCGTTTCTCCTACCAGACCTCTGCTTATGATGGTATGGCCGTTTTGGTCGAATAAATAGATCGCTTTTTCGGACGAAGAAACAACACCCAGCGCCTTACGTTTTCTGCCTAAGTCAAATAATACCGGTTTTTCATCGATATCTGTGGCAAACGTATAATGGAACAACACTTTCTTGAACTTGTCAAAAACCTTTAAGTCTTTTCCATCCAAAAACAGAAAATCGTACGAGTCGTTTCCATTGAAATCGGCATAAAGAAAGTAGTGCAGCGGCGAAAATATGCCGAAACTGGTACGATTCAACGTACCCGATGACGTAATATAAACTAACTGTCCCTGTTTGTCCGTAGTTATCAAAATACCTTTACTGTTGGTTTTGTTAGGATAAAATGCCGAGTTCCTGGCTTTTTTCAGATTTTCCTTCAGATTGAAGCGTTTGTTCCCTCTCCGGTTCACAACCAGCACATTGTTAGAAATATCTGAAATAATGATGTAGTCTTTCCCGTTGGCAACAATTCGGTAAACGGGTTCTTTAACGATATCTTTTGTTTTCGGTTTGCCCCAGCCTTTAACCTTCTTACCGGAAATTGTATAGTTATAGATTTTTTTATCAGCCTGGGCAATCATGATGCGGTAGTCTTTGTTTTTTTGATAATCAAACAAACTTAAACCGTTTGTGGCCGATGGATTCAGCTTTATCGGGTACCCTTGCACAAAATCACCATTCCGGTCAATTAAATAAACGAAGTCCTTCGTATTGAACAGGTATTGAGTTTTACCGTTCTTAAAACAGTCCACTTCAAATATCTCGCTCAGGGGCGGACCGTCGATACGCTTTTTCCACCGGACCTGTCCACCGGCATTAATGAGGTACATGTTCGACAGTTCATCAAAAACCACCGTACTGTATGTTTTAGTCCGGTGATCCCACACAAGTGCCGGTTTTCCTGATATCCTGTCATCCAGTTCTACTTTCCAAAGGGCCAGATTTTCTTCTTTTGCCAGTTTGTTATGTTTCATAAAGAAACTGGTATAGAACTTCTCATCAGCAGAACTGTATTGCAATACCATGCCCTGTATATCTCTGAAATTACCCTGGTACTTTTTAAACTTTTTGGCCAATGATTCATCAGTAAACAAACCCACAAAGGGTAGGGCCGACGCCGGTTTGATGTATACCAACAGATTCGATTTTGTGGAGATATTGTCAGAAAATGTTTTAAAGTTCTCATTCAGATCCAGTGTTTTGCCTGTTTCGAACAGACGGATAAATTCCTCCAGGCTGCCCGAAGAGTTGGCGAACACAACATAGTCTTCGATAAAAGTGAACCAGTTTGCGGTAATGTCCGAAAACAATGTTCCGAATAAGGCAGTTAAAAAACCGGCATCATTTATCTTTCTTAACTTATAGGCTCTGTATGTCTTTTCATTTTTGGACCCGCTTGCTTTCGCTGCTTTTATAAATGCTTTTTTCGATTGCTCCCCATTAGCCAGATGAATGACTGCAAATGCTTTTGTTTTGAAATCATCGCCCGAACCGGCATTGTTAACCAGGGCCACCTCGTGGCCTGTTTCCCTGACTATTTGATTTGCGTCATCTGCAAATGAGCGTCCGGAGTAAGTCATGTAATCAGAAAAACACTGATTCACAAGCAAAACGGTATTGAAAGGAATAATATTGACCACCTTGTTCGGATAGGGTTCCTGCGTACTAAAATCAGACAGATAAGTGTTCAGTGTATCCACCGTTGTGAAACCGCTGAAAAGCAGTTTGTCTTTTTTTATCTTCACATCCGTTTCGGTCCACAAAGCGAGATGAGTCAGAAACGACATCAACCGTTCACCTTTTTCCGTAAGATGCTTCGCAGGCAATTCTTTCAGTGCACCATAGTTAATAAAAACCCGCGCATCAGTCTTCTCTGTCGAGTTAGTGACAAACTCCGTTAACTCCCCGTGTAAACCCGACGAACCGCCTGTTGTTGTTTTGGTTCCGGTTAACGACTTTAGCAAATGTAACTGCCGCGAAGCACGCAAAACGCCTCCGCCTATCGCGACATAGAACACGTCTTGTTCAGAAATTACCTTCAGTATTTCTTTGTCAACATTGGTAACCTCTAGTCTATTATTACTCTCTGCAAGAAATGACTTCAACCCATTTAGTGTCACCCGCCTGCTTGCTTGTTTCAGATAAAGAGGGGTTAACCCTTCACTGCTATCAATAACAACCACCATAAAAAATGGTTTGTCAAACAGTACCCCGGATAGTGAAGGATCTTTTGAAAGTGCTGAGTCAACCAGCTGATAATTGTCCAGAAGGCGGTACAGTAAATTAGATGTATCGAGGCTCCTCCACATCATATTTTCCCGGGCCAGTTCATCCAGTAATGCACCGGGTGCATTAACTTTTACGACAAATGCGGTGTTCTCCGGAATAAACTCACTTAAATCACCTTTGCCGGCCTTTTCACCATACACTAAAAAATAAATGGCGGCCAGTGCTGCGGCAACAATCAGAAAAAGAAGGATACCGATACTTTTCTTGCTCATCTTTCTTATATATCAATCAAAATTAAGCCAATAATCCGTCCTTAAATCCATAAAAAGAGAATTGAATTTAACATGGTTTTGTTAATACTTTCATATAGCAATAGCTTATGTATAAAGCAACAACGTTAGAAATCAATTTTTAATTGCAGATGGAAGTTAAATGATTTTCGGTGGTAGGGCGTCAAACCGTACTCGTAGATTGCCAGTTTATGCTGCCGTGTCGGGTAACCTTTATTGGTGTTCCATCCAAACCCGGGAAATTCCTGATGAATTCGAAGCATATAGGCATCCCGGTGTGTTTTTGCCAAAATCGACGCTGCCGCAATGGCCATATATTTTCCATCACCTTTAACGATGCATTTATGAGGTATCTTTTTGTACGTATTAAACCGGTTCCCGTCAATCAGCAGCAGTTCGGGTTTAATTTTTAACTGGTCAATGGCTCTGTGCATCGCCAGGTAGCTGGCATTCAGAATATTTATATCATCTATTTCTTCCGGAGAAACAGTAGCAACAGCCCATGCCAATGCCTGCTCTTCAATTATTATTCTTAACTCCTCCCGTTTTTTTTCCGTCAGTTTCTTTGAATCATTTAATTGTTCATTTCTGAAATTCCGGTCAAGAATCACTGCCGCAGCAAACACAGGACCTGCCAGGCATCCTCTTCCGGCTTCATCACATCCGGCTTCAATCTGTTTATCTGAAAAACAAGGCTTTAACATCTGATATGTAACTGCTGTATTGATTTATTAAGATTAAAAGAACATATAAAGTAAACAGTATGTTCCACCATTTATTTTTTTTAGCATATGCTGTGGCAGCAACTAACATAGCAGCCGGGGGAACGAGAATCAATAACGGCAACATTGTTTCCGAATAAAACAAGGTTATAAGGAAAGTAAGCATCAGATAATACAGTGTTATTAATATATTTCTTCGTGCATATATACTTACCTCACCAAACCGGCCAATTGCCTTTAATACGGCAAAGATGAGGATCAGCAAGGACAACATCAATACAATCATATCAAAAACACCCAGGTTACCCATTGTATTCGACAAGCCGACCTCTGCTAATTGTCCTATCGCATCATACCAATGTTCTGTCAGCGTACCATTCCAGAAGAACCAGGTAAATAAAAACAAATAGGGTAGTAAAAGACCAGCAAGGCTGATGATAAAATTACGGATATCCACATGCCGGTTCATGATAAGCGCCATCCAGATGATTATAACAAGGAATAATAACGGGGAAAAAAACAAGGATGCTATGCCTGCAAAAAAAGAAGTGTTGAAAATAACATTTACAGGATTCTCTACCTGCGACAGACGCAAAATGCCCTGAATCACGAGTATCAGAAAAAGATTTGCAAAAGTTATGACGTTAACGGACGTAAACAGTGGTATCGCTGAAGCGAACACAATAAAAAGAGCCAAACCTCTCGTGTTGTTGATGTTCACCAGATCATTCGCCCTCAGTATCTGGTTGATCGCTACAGCAGAAATGTATGTGAGCACAAACGATCCCCATACAAAAAAACGGGAATAAGTCCTTATAAATCCGGCAAGTTCAAGATGGCTGAACAGAGATTCCTGTACGGGCACATACGTTGAGAAGGTTAAGGAAGGAAGCCAGAGAATAAAGGCCAACAACAATGCGACCAGGTACCTGGCAGGATATGCCGAATTAAAATAGCTGATCATACATCATCCCTGTTTTCAAGATCAAACCCAATGTCTTTCCGGTAATATTTTCCTTTAAAATCAATATGATTTGAATTGGCATAGGCATTCTCCAGAGCCTCTTTCATATTCCGTCCATACGATGTTACAGCAATCACTCTTCCGCCGCTGGTTTTAATCATTCCGGTCTCTATATCAACGGTTGTTCCCGAATGAAAAACGATACAATTGGTCAGGTTATCAGGGATAGTGATCAGCTTGTCTTTCGCATACCTTTCGGGGTAACCGCCCGAAACAATCATTATCGTAGCTGCGTACTGGTTTTCAAATTCTACTTCAACCGTGTCAAGTGTTTGATTTCCTACTGCAACAAATAACTCCAGCAGGTCACTTTTTATACGGGGGATGACCGACTCAGCCTCCGGGTCACCCATCCGGCAGTTATATTCAATCACATATGGCTCGTCACCCACCCTGATAAGTCCAAAAAAGATAAATCCCCTGTAATCCAGACCTTCATTTATCAAGCCCTCTATGGTTGGCTGAACAATTTTACGCTCAATTTTATCAAGAAACTCTTTGTTGGCAAACGGAACCGGGGAGACAGACCCCATACCTCCCGTATTCAAGCCGGTATCGCCTTCACCAATACGTTTATAATCTTTCGCTTCGGGCAGCATTTTATAATGAACACCATCGGTAAGTACAAATACCGACAGCTCAATACCCTCCAGAAATTCTTCAATAACAACCTTGGCAGAAGCCTCTCCGAATTTCGATTCGTTAATCATTTTTGCCAGCTCGTTCTTAGCCTGTTCCAGATTGTCAATAATCAGTACTCCTTTTCCTGCAGCCAGTCCGTCCGCTTTAAGCACATACGGAGGTTTCAGGCTTTCAAGATACGTCAGTCCTTCTTCAAAGTTCTCTTTTTGAAATGTGGCAGAAGCCGCTGTAGGGATTTGATATTTATGCATAAACGTCTTGGCAAAATCTTTGCTTCCCTCCAGCATGGCGGCCTGCTGCCCCGGACCAATCACGGGTATGGCACTTAATTCTTTTCGCTTCAAAAAATAATCACGGATACCGCCTACTAAAGGGGCTTCGGGTCCTACTACCACGATGCCAATGTCATATTCAATAACCATCTTGCCGATGGAATAAAAGTCATCCAGGTCTACGGGCAAGTTGACACCCACGTTTTTTGTACCTGCATTACCCGGAGCTATATATACCTTATCACACAACGGACTTTCTGCGAGCTTCCATGCCAGCGCGTGTTCGCGCCCTCCCGAACCTAAAACAAGAACATTCATAACGATATTTTTCTCTTAATTAGCAGTTATCCAAAAATAGAAATAAGATGTTAGATGACCTCCCGTCAGCGCTAAAATTTATCATGACTTAATAACAATTCATAGATTTTTATCCAGATTGGTTCGGCAAACAAACATTGTCTTAAATTTGTAATCCTCATGGACAGGTATCTTCAAATATTATCCATTTCATTTGAGGCGGTGATGAACAACAAATTCCGCTCCATTCTCACTGCGCTTGGAATTATATTTGGCGTTGGCGCTGTTATTGCCATGATGGCCATTGGCAACGGGGCCCGCCAGGAGATACTGGCGCAAATAAAACTGGTAGGTGTCAACAACATCGTCATTCTCCCTCTTAAAACCACAGATGCAAATACTAACGGGGAAGAGGAAGAATCCGGCAAAACTCTGAAAAAGAAATTCTCACCGGGACTCACGCTAAAAGATGCAGAGAATATCATGCAAACCATCCCTACGGTGGAAAAAGTCAGTCCCGAGATCATCTACCCAACACTGGCTATACGGAACGGCAGGAAACTGAGTGTTGATCTTACCGGAGTTACAGATGAATTTTTCGATGTGTTCAATCAGAAAGCGAGACAGGGAAAGTTATTCAGTTATCAGCATCTGGATGAAGGAGCCCCGGTTTGTGTTATCGGCCCCGAAGTAAAAGCAAAACTATTTCCTAATGTAAACCCTATTGGAAAACATGTGAAATGTGGCAATATCTGGTTACGCGTGATCGGTGTTCTGGAAGGCATTGTTTTTAACGACAAAGCAGAAGATATGGGGTTAAGTGATTACAACAAAACCGTTTTCACACCCATTAAAACTTTGCTGATAAGATACAAAGACCGGTCGCTGATCAACCAGGCTTCTCTGAACAGTTCAAATATGTTTTTCTTTGGCCGCGGAAGTGTGATGATAACGAGTGATGAAGGGAGCGGAATTGAAGAAAACCAACTGGATAAAATCGTTGTTCAGGTGAAGGAAAGCACCCAACTGGCATCAACAGCCGAATTATTGAAAAAAATGATGGCACGCAGGCATCAGGGAGTGGAGGATTTTGAAATTAAAGTACCTGAATTACTGCTGAAACAAGAGCAAAAAACAAAGGATATTTTCAATATAGTATTGGGAGCTATAGCGGGAATATCACTGATTGTGGGAGGGATAGGCATTATGAATATTATGCTTGCTTCCGTTATGGAACGAATCCGGGAAATAGGAGTGAGGCGGACGACAGGTGCCACAAAAAAAGACATTGTGTTTCAGTTCCTGGCCGAAGCGACATTTATCAGCATCACAGGAGGTATTATTGGCATTCTTCTGGGTGTGGTGATGGCTAAAGTAATTACCATAACAACAGATATATTGACAATCGTTTCATTTTGGTCAATCGTCATCTCTTTTGGAGTTGCCGCATCGGTAGGCATTATTTTTGGTTATTTACCGGCCAAAAAAGCATCGGAACAAGATCCGGTAGAAT
>QMPO01000136.1 GCA_003648625.1 Bacteroidota bacterium | reverse complement strand
CGGGCCGCTTCCCTCCTGCCCTTTTCGCGGTAGCGGAGGATGTATTCGCGCATCATGCCGCTTTTGGCCACCCCCGGCCGGATGATGGAGCTGGCGGCCACCAGCCGGAGGTAATCGTCGGCTTCCAGCTTTTTCAGCAGCATCCGCATGGCAGGCGATTCTACATAGAAACAACCGATGGTTTTTCCCTGTTTTAGCAGTTGCTTTACTTTTTCGTCCTGCTTAAAGCGCTGAATGTCGTGCATGTCAATTTTCTGTCCGCAGTTTTCTTTGATGATGGCTACGGCGTCTTCGATCTTGCTCAGCCCGCGCTGCCCGAGGATGTCGAACTTGGCATAGCCGATGTCTTCGGCTTCGATCATGCTGAAATGCACCGTAGGGAACCCTTTGGGCGGCATGATGGTGGCTGTGTAGTTGCTCAGCGGTTCTTCTGAAATAAGGATGCCGCTGGAATGGACACTCAGATGACTGGGAAACCCGTGGATATACCGGCTGTAGCGGATCACTAGCTTTCCGATGTCGTCCAGCGTGTTGAGATCTTTGGCATGTTGCAGTTTTTCGATCTCTTCACCGGGCAGGCCGAACACTTTGCCCAGTTCACGGATCATGGATTTGTACTGAAAAGTAATGTAGGTGCCCACCAGTGCAGTTTTGTCCCAGCCGTATTTGTCGAAAAGGTAGCGGGTTATTTTGTTACGGTCGCGGGAAGGGAAATCGAGGTCGAAATCGGGTGGCGAGGTGCGTGCCGGGTTGATGAACCGCTCGAAGTAAAGATCGAGTTCGATGGGGTCCACGTCAGTGATACGTAGCAGATAGGCCACCATGCTGTTGGCGCCGCTTCCCCTGCCCACGTAGTAAATTCCCTGACGGCGGGCATGTTTTACCAGATCCCAGTTGATCAGAAAGTAGCTGCAGAACTCCATCTGCTGTATGATCTTCAGCTCTTTGTTCATCCGGTCGATAACCTTCTGCGAAGGTTTTCCATAGCGGTAGCGGAGGCCTTTTCCGGCTTCTTTTTTCAGCAACTCAAAATCTTCTTCGGGTGAGGAAGTAAAACACTTTTTGTTTTTCGGACTTTTGTACTCGAAGTCAACGGCACAACTTTCGATAAGTCGCAGGGTGTTTTCCGTGATTTGTGGATAGTTGCGGAAGATTTCGGCTAGTTCGTGTATCTCCGGCATGATTTCACCGGGATGCGCTTCCTCGCTTTTGGGAAGTTTACTCAGCAGGGTGTTGTTGTCGATGGCACGCAGCAGCCGGTGGATGTTGACTTCACGCTTATTGCGGAAGGTGACCGGCTGCAGGATCACCAGTTGCTCCGTCTGTTTCTTCCATGCCGAAAAAGGAATTTTGGCTATTTCCGACGGAAGGATGCCCACAAACTCATTCCCGCGTAATCTTCGCAATTGTCCGTTTTCAAAAGGATAGATGATGTAAGCATTCTCAAAGGCGGGTGCCGTGCTGCCGAAGTCTTTTCCGTTATGTAAATGTTCCGTCAGATGTTCGTTCAGCTCCCTGAACCCTTTGTTGTTTTTGGCAATACCGATATATTGCTGCTGTGCTCCGTTGCGGAAATCAATGCCCAAAACGGGCTTTATATGCTTTTTCCGGCACAGCCGCACAAAATCCAGTATGGCAGATGTACTGTTGATATCTGTCAGTGCCAGCGAGTCATACCCTTTTTTTACAGCCAGTTCTATCAGGTCTTCCACGGGGATTGTCCCGTACTTGTAGCTGTAATATGTGTGGCAGTTGAGCAGCATGGCTATGGTTTCAGATTTCCGTGAAAGGGACTTCCTCCGTTACGGAGCCGGGTTCCCATAGTCGACACGGTTTTTATGGCGCTGCTCCCGAAGCGGTTACGTATGTTATCCATGGCCTGGTACAGGCCGATCATCTCTGCTGTGTCTTCGAAAAGGTTCATCTGGTAGTTCCCTGATATCAGGCCGCTGTAGCGGACGCCCACGAGGCGTACCAGTACCCGTCTTTCGTAAAGCCGTTCGAAAAGATCACATACCGTTTCTTTCAGCGTGTGATCCAGTGAGGTGTACGGGATACGCTGCTGCCGGGTGCGGGTGTCGAAATCGGAATAGCGGATGGTGACGGTAACCACAGAAGTAAGTTTCTGCTTTTTGCGGAGCTGGTACGCCAGTTTTTCGGCCATAGCCGTCAGGATGTTTTTCAGTTGCCGGATGTCGGTCGTGTCTTTGTCGAAAGTGATGGAAGAGGAAACCGACTTGCGCTCGCTGTACGGCTCTACCGGCGTATTGTCAATGCCCCGGGCTTTTTTCCACAGAACGATACCGTTCTTCCCCATGATACTTTCCATAAGTTCTATGGGCATTTGCTGCAGGGTCTTTACATATTTGATGCCCATGCTCACCAGTATCTTGTAGCTTTTGTCGCCTACCATGGGGATCTTTTTAACGGGCAAGGGGGCCAGAAACCCTTTTTCATGGCCTTTCGGGATGTTGATGCAGTTGTTGGGCTTGGCTTCCCCGGTGCCTACCTTAGCCACGGTTTTGTTGGTGGAGAGGGCAAAAGAGACGGGCAGACCCGTTTCGCGAATGATTTTCTCCCGGAGTTCCCTTGCCCATTTCCAGGTGCCGAAAAAGCGGTCCATGCCGCTGGCGTCAATATAAAATTCGTCGATGGAAGATTTTTCGTACAGCGGGGCTTCTTCTTTGATGATATGGGTCACCATCTGCGAATATTTGCTGTACGTGCCTCCGTCGCCCCTGATGATAACAGCTTCCGGACAAAGCCGTTGCGCCATCCGCATGGGCATACCCGAATAGATGCCGTAGGTGCGCGACTCGTAGCTGCAGGCGGCTACTACGCCCCTGCCGCCGGTACCGCCTACCAGCACCGGTCTGTTGTTCAGGCGGGCGTCGAGCAGACGCTCTACCGACACGAAGAAAGTGTCCAGGTCGATATGTACGATGGAGCGATCCATTTTTTCAGCATTTTACTTTTTGTGTGTACCCTCTTTTGTTACTCTCTTTGCGAGACTCTGCGTCTTCTTTGCGGTACTCTGCGTAACAGTTTTATTTCCAGGTGTATTTTCACAAAAACTACAAAGAGGACTGCCTGCGCTTGCCCGTTTCTTGTTTTTTATTTCTCATTCAATATTTTTTATTTGGTTCGTGAAAATGGTTTAGGACAAGACAAACCCACCCCTACCCCCTCCAAGGAGGGGAATGGTGACGTGTTTCAGTTTAAAATACACCACCTCGTTGTTTTCCGGTTACTCATTCTCCATTCGTAAAACGTATTCGTCAATCTCTTTGCGAAACTCTGCGTCTTCTTTGTGGTACTCTGCGTAACAGCTTTATTCTTTCTTATCTTTTTGTATCAAACTCAACCGTTTCACAGCGGAATGACCGATACCACGATTCCCTGTATCGCAAAATCTCTGGAGAGAATTATGGGTGTGTGTGCTTTGTTCGCAGATTGTGGCAGCAGCACCACGTTTTCTTCGTTGATCTTCAGTTCTTTTACGGTCACTTCGTTGTCGATCAGCGCCACGACTATGTCGCCGTTTTCGGCATGCTCCTGATGTTTTACCAATACCAGGTCGCCGTCGTTGATGCCCCGGAGGTTCATCGAGTCTCCCTGTGTTCTCAGTAAGTAGTATTTTCCGGGTTGCCGGGCTATTTTTGTGGAAACAGCAATCTCGGCTTCGATGTTTTCTTCGGCATACACAGGCAGCCCGCAGGTGACGGTTCCCAGCAGCGGGACTTTTACCGTTTGTTCCTGCGAAATGCCTCCGGTTTCTCCCACCTCGTAACGGATGAGGCGGATACTTCCGTCTGTCTTTTTCTCCAGAATATTTTTGCTGATCAGTTTCTGTATCATCACCGATGCGGAGCGTGGCGACCGGTAGTTCAGCTCTTTCATCAACTCCCGTACACTCGGCATCTTTCCGTACTTCATCAGGTGACTCCTGATCACCCGGAGCGCTTCCATTTCCTTATTTGATATCTGACTGTCCGGCATACATGTTTACTTTTGCATACACAAAAATACACTTTGTATACATTTAAGTCAAGAACTTTCTCCTTTATTTATCAGCTTTAGCTCTTTCTCAGGTTTACATTCCTTCTGCAGGTTGTATGCTGGGATGGTTTGAATCCTCGTTAACAGAAGCAGGTTCAGTTGTTTCCGGATCTTTTTGTCATAAGGAAAGATCGGTACCGGTGATATATTTCTTTAATATTTTCTCGCTAAAGAGCTTTTTATAATATTGTATTCCTTCAAGCATATTTTTCTTAAACAGGGCAAGTTGTTTTATCTCCTTTTTGTCATCAGGATTTTTCAGGAAAGCTTGCAGTTTGTCTTTGTAGATGTCGATATACATGCCTAGTTCCTTTAAGAACATGTGAGGCCGTGGTCTGTCATCCAAAATATTTTTACGACCATAAATATGATCAACCATTGTCTGGAAACTTATTTCGTTTGAAAAGTACGCCATATTTGGGCCAGGACAAACACTTACCTTGTCAATCAGCTTAACAGGTATATTTTTAGACTTTTTTGAATCAACTCCAAGTCCTACGCAGAGGCATTCTTTTTCAATAATTTGATTATAAGCATCTTCATGCTCCTTTTCAGATAAATGAAGCTGTTCCAGTTCTTTCAGTTTCTGTATTTGATATTGTCGTGATGCCGTACAAATTGGCCTATCTGTATACTCGGTATTATATTTTAAAAAGGACTTGGTACAAGGAGCCCCGGGTTTTCCCTGCTTTGCAAGCTCCATTTTCCTAATGCTCATCGAAGTACCTCTTACACTATTAAAGGGGACACCAAGAGGAGAGATATTGCTAAAATATAAATCCTCTTCTTTTGCATTTGCCAGCAGACTTACTGTATCCTTATCAATACTCACCACCTCAGGAACAAGCATAAAAGGTGTGCCCCACCCGACCCTGTCGAGATGATAGTAATCGAGTAAAAACCGGTGTTCTTCTGCTGTACCAACTCCTCCCTGAACAGTAAGCATGATCTCCGGTGTTACAGAGGGGTCTTTAATATCTTTCTTCTTTAATCCGTCTTTGTACGCATTAATACATGTTGTATAAAGCAGGTTCCGTTTTTGACGGAACTCTTCAAGTATCGGTCCGAATAAGATCCCGTTCGTGGGAAATGTATGGCCGCCACAATTAACGCCTGACTCGATACGGTATTCCGATATCCAAAGTCCTTTGGCTGATAACATCTTCCCCTGCACAAATGCCGAGCGGAAGTCGCTGACTTTAAGGATGATCGTTTTCTTAATCTGACCGTCTTTGTCAGGAAAAAAATCAGGAAAATTTTCCAAATAACTATAAAGCCTGGGGCTCATGCCGGCGGAAAACACAACCGATGAACTCAGCTTGCTTTTAGCAAACCCACGCAAAGCAGCATGAGCATCATTATAATATATGGGTAATTCTTCCCCGTTTTTAACATTGGCATTATCCAACTTAGTCATGATGTTTACATCAATAGACCCGGTAAACAGGTTTTCATTAACCCAGTCAGCAATATCCTTGTATGCCTGGCGACTTTTATCAACCAGGTTAAATTTCTCCTGGATAGCAGAAAAATCAGGTAGAAGGCTGAGATACTTCTCAATCTCGCTACCGGCATTTAGAGCAGATTCTTTTATTTCTTCCACTTTCTCTTTAACCATATCATCTACCATATCAAGGTAGGCTGTAATTCTTTTTGCTCTGAAATCTTCAATCTTTTCAGATATGGCTTGAAAAGTAACGTTTAATTTTTTGCAATAAAACTTGCGCATATCCTCGATAAGTGTATCGTCGACCAAAGAAATAACCGATGCGATACCATATGGTGCTACTTTAACCGCTGTGTCTAACGAATATCCAATCCCAAGAACCGGGATGTGAAAAGTGTGTCTTCTAGAAGAATTCATGTACTGTTTGCCCTTTACCCTTAAGGGTAGCAAAGGTATGTAATTAAAGACTAGTGATCGTATTGTTTAACATTCATTAACCAAGTATATCGTTCACCCAGCTCAGGCCTGCCATCACTGCCGGAAAACCGATCGTATTGGTCAGCATGATCACGCAGTGACGGATTTCTTCTTCGGTAGCTCCGGTTTCCAGCGCCCGCTTTGTGTGACTGTGTGTAGCTCCTTCCGAGCGGATGGCTACCGAAGCTGCCAGTTGTATCAGCTGGGCATTCTTTTCATCGATCGGTCCGGCTTTTTTAGCTGCCAGTCCCAGGTTTTCTACAGCTTCTAAAAACCCGGGATGGTGTTTTTTTACTTTTTCGTAGTGTTGGGCAATTTTGTGTGTCATGATCTTTGTTTTATGTCAGTTAAAATATAATGATCTTTTCCGTTTTTGAATGATTGCCGTAAGTGATCTGTAGAAAGTAAACACCTGACGGCAGGTCTTTCATATCGAGAACCGTACTGAATTCCTTTTTGTTTGCCGTCCATTCTTTTTCCATGACCTGTTTCATAGCCGAATTGCTCAGCCGGGCAGTAACTTTTGTATTCCCCGTACCCCAGATATTGATCTGTAAATGATCTGAAACCGGGTTTGGATAAACAGACAAGATAAAAGGGTGCGCTATTTCGTCGATTTTTGTGATGTTGCCAATGCCGAACTCATGAATGGCATATCCGCCGAAATCGGGTTCAAACGAGTAAAGTATATCACTATCGGCATTTAGGATTCTAAAATATCCGTTTCCCTGGCCGGGATTCGCCCAAAACTCAAGACCGTCGTTTCCGCTGTCAAAGATTTGCAATTTGTAGCAACCGGGATTCAGGTAAAACGGGTCGTTGTAGAGCGTGTTGTTATCGCAGTTATCCCGCTCGTAATAAACTGTTCCGTCATCTTTGTACAATATGTAAGATGACTGGTGTCCGTAGTTATTTGTTTTCAGCTGAACAGTAAGGATCTGGCCGTCAGCGTAAACGTGTATATCGCCGAATGAGGTTGTATAGCTGTTGTTAAAGCTGTATTCATCATCCTGCCCGTTGGGGTTACTGATAGTTACGGTGAAGCGGTCGGCTGTTCCGATCCAGAAACTCAGTTCATCCACGGGCAATGTTACGGTGTCCGATTTCATAAATGCCAGAGAGCCTACCCATGTATAATTTTCCGGGTCGCCGCCTTCTACCGAATATTCGATATCCAGACTGGTTAAGGTAGTGGCTCCTGTATTTTGAATAACTACCTCCGGGAAGGTGCATGCCGGATTGAACCTGATCTCGCTGGCATCATCGGTATTGGGTTTTAATATTCTGACAACTGCTGCATCAAGGTTGAAATTGGGCAGTCCGTAAGCCATCAGCTGGTTGTTAACGACATAGTTGGAAGTACCATTGGCGTATGTTACATTGTAATCGATGCTGGTAGTTTGTCCGGGGGTCACGTAAGCTGTAATATCGAAGTCGTGGATATTGCTTGGGTTTCCGGGGCACCATCCGGCCCTGTCGTAAATCCATGTTCCTCCCTGGGGATAAATGGGTATGGTGGAACATTCGTTCCAGACAACCCAGTCAAACTCAATATCTCCTTCGTTCAGGTTCAGCGTATGGTGCCGCGGGCTAAACTCACCCTGTTGTCCGTGTCCTGTAATGACAGATCTTATTTTAAATGCTTCACCTTCAGCAGGCATCAGCACATCCCTTGTTTCATAAGCTCTTTCATTCTGAATCGACGTGTATGAACTACTGGAAACTTTCCATATTTGTTGTACGTCGATCACATCTCTTGCGGGCGTGCCTACAATGTAAAGGAATTTAATATCCATATCTTCCTGCCACTGCCCTCCCCTTTCTATGGTCATTCTTTTTCTTCCTTTAAGTACAGGTGCATAATCGGTTACATCGAACAGCCATGTTTTACCGTTATCACCCAGATTGAGGTAGAT